>NZ_JAALEH010000020.1:0-76285 GCF_011058195.1 Rhodococcus sp. 14C212
GGGTGCATCGGCGGGGGAGGGCGCGGGCTCGGCGCGGCGCGTGGCCGGGATGGCCACGGTCTCCGCCTCGCTCGCCGTGGCCGGCTCGGACTGTGTGGCCGGCTCGGACTGTGTGGCCGGCTCGGACGGGGCGCCGGCGTGCTCCGCGGAGGACCCGGGGGTGTCCGTCGCCGGATCAGGGGACGTGGTGGTGTCTTCGTTCTTCGGATCCGGCACGCGATCCCCCTTGCTGGACGGACGGCTGTTCTCCCGGGCAGCCTATCGACCGACCTCGGGCGGTGGGCACAATGGTGGCCATGACGTCTTTCGGTGACCTTCTCGGACCCCAACCCACCCTGCTGCCCGGCGACGACGAGGCGGAGTCGGCGCTGCTGAACCACGAGGACCCGGCGAAGGTGGCCGCCGACCACCCGACCGCGTCGATCGCCTGGGCATACCTGGCCGAAGCCGCTCTCGGGCGCGGCGAGACGATCACGGCCTACGCCTACGCCCGCACCGGTTACCACCGCGGTCTCGACCAGTTGCGCCGCAACGGCTGGAAGGGCTTCGGTCCCGTGCCGTTCGACCACGAACCGAACCGGGGCTTCCTGCGGTGCGTCGCGACACTGGCCCGCGCGGCGAAGGAGATCGGCGAGGCCGACGAGCACGCCCGCTGCCTCGACCTGCTCGAGGACTGCGACCCGCGCGCCGCCGAAGCACTTGGTGTCGATTAGTCCCCGGTTACCCACCAAGCGGGGCACGCGCCGGCGGCTGCGCACGTCGGGGCGCCGCCTGCGTTCCTCGGCGCTGCCGATCCTGCAGTGCGCGCTGGCAGCGGGCATCGCCTGGTGGGTCGCCACGGGGCCGGTCGGGCACGAGCAGCCGTTCTTCGCGCCCATTGCGGCGGTGGTGTCGCTCGGGTTGTCGCTGGGCGCGCGGATGCGACGGTCGGTCGAACTCGTCTGCGGTGTCACCGTGGGCATCGGTGTCGGCGACCTGATCATCTCGTTCATCGGCAGCGGCCCGTGGCAGATCGCGCTCGTCGTCGCAATGGCGATGGGCACGGCGGTCGCGCTCAACAGCGGCCCGATCTTCTCCATGCAGGCCGGGAACTCGGCGGTGCTGGTGGCGACCCTGATCCCGCCCGGCGGGTCCGGAGGTATCGACCGAATGGTCGACGCCCTCATCGGCGGGCTGGTCGGCATCGCCGTCGTCGCCGTGATCCCCACGCACCCGGTGCGCCGGGCGCGGCGGGAGGCGGCGAACGTGCTGTCCACCACCGCGGACGTGCTGCGCAAGGTCGAGGCCGGCCTGGTCGAGAACAACCCGAAGCCGATCGAGTCGGCCCTCAGGGAGGCCCGGGCCACGCAGTCGGCGATCGACGCGATGCGCGCCAACATCTCCGGCGGCAAGGAGGTGAGCCGCATCTCGCCGCTGTACTGGAACAGCCGGCCCCGGCTCGAGCGCCTCATGGCCGCGGCGGACCCGATCGACAACGCCATGCGCAACACACGGGTGCTGGCGCGCCGGTCGCTCTCGCTCGTGCGCGACGACGAGATCCTCGACCCGCGGCTGGTGCGGCGCATCGAGGAGCTGGCCGGGGCGGTGGACGTGCTGCGGCTGATGGTTCTCGCCGAGCCGGGGGAGCAGCCCGATCAGGCGGAGGCGGCCCGCGTGCTGCGCAGCGTGGCCCGGGAGATGAAGCCGGAGCTCGTGTCGGGGGCGGGCCTGTCCTCGACGGTGGTGTTCGCGCAGATTCGTTCGCTGATCGTGGACCTGCTGCAGGTGGCCGGCCTCGAGCGGGTCTCGGCGATCGCCACGCTGCCCCCGACGGTGGAGCATCCGGCGTATCCTCCGGAGTCCTGAGCGGCTCATCTCCCGTTGAACATATGCGTATGTCTGCATATGATGGCCGAGACTTCGGAGGGAGGACCATGGGCGTCGGACACGGCCACTCGCACGGCCATTCCGGGACGAGCGCTCCCGGCGGTGCCGGCCCGTCGACGCGACGCCTGTGGCGGATGGCGATCGCCCTCGTCGTCCTGGTCGCGTTCCTGATCCTCGAGACGGGCGTCGCCCTGTGGATCGACTCGCTGGCCCTGCTCGCCGACGCCGGCCACATGCTCACCGACGTGGTGGGCATGTCCATGGGCATGGTCGCGTTGATCCTGGCCCGGCGGGGCAGCACGGCGGCCGCGCGCACCTTCGGGTGGCACCGCGCCGAAGTGCTCGCCGCCATGGCGAACGCCGCGCTGCTGCTCGCGGTGGCGGTGTGGGTGTTCTACGAGGCGATCCGCCGCCTCGGTGACGCCCCGGAGATCCCCGGGACGGCCCTGGTGGTCACCGCGACGGCCGGCCTGGCCGCCAACCTCGTCGTCATGCTGCTCCTGCGGGCCGACGCCAAGGACAGCCTCGCCGTGCGCGGCGCCTATCTCGAGGTGCTCGCCGACGCGGTCGGCAGCGTCGGGGTGCTCGTCGCCGGCGCCCTCGTCCTGCTGTTCGACTGGAGCCTCGCCGACGTCGTCGTCGGCGTCCTCATCTCCCTGTGGGTGGTCCCGCGGGCGGTGCGCCTGGCCGCGGCGTCGCTGCGCATCCTCACCCAGGCTTCGCCGGCCCACCTGGACGTCGACGGGGTCCGCGCCGACCTGTCCGCCCTGCCCGGCGTCACCGGCGTCCACGACCTGCACGTGTGGACCCTGACCACCGGCATGGACGTCGCCACCGTGCACCTGATCAGTGACCACGACCCGCAGTGGGTGCTCGAATCGGCCCGCGCCGTGCTCACCTCCCACGGGCTCGAGCACGCCACCGTCCAGGTGGAGACGACCGTCAACGGTCGGCGCTGCGAAGAGAACGTCACCTGGTAGGGGCGGCTCAACCCAGCCGCAGCGACCACCGGCCCCCGCGTCCGTGCAGCCGGACCTGTGCGAGCGGGCGCACGTCGATCCGCCAGAATCCGGCCGGGGGCGCGCCGAGGGCGTGCACCGTCGCGGCGCGGATCACGGCCGGGTGGGTCACCGCGACGACCCGGCCCGGCGCCAGCCCGGCGAGCCAACCCGCCACCCGCTCGCTCAGCTCCGCGATCGACTCGCCGCCGTGCGGCGCCGCGTGCGGGTCGGTGAGCCACTGCTGCAGGCTCTCGGCCGGCACCTCGTCCATCGCCCGCCCCGCCCAGGCGCCGTAGTCCAGGTCCCGCAGTGCCGGATCCCGCAGTGCCGGATCCCGCAGTACCGGATCGACCCCGGCCGTCGTGCCCAGCGCGGCCGCGGTCTCGACGGCCCTTCGCTCCGGCGCCGCGACGATGCGGTCGGCCACCGGCGCGACCACCCGCTCCAGCTCGCGTCGGCCGCGCCGGGAGAGCGGCTCGTCGGTGGGGAACCGGACGGCGCGCTGCGCCTCCGTCGAGGCATGGGCCAGAAGAACGAGGCGAACCACGGCGGTCATCGAATCACAGCCGCCCGGGGTGGTCTCGAATCACAGCGCCGGAGGCGGTCTCGAATCACAGCCACCCGGGGCGTCGCCTTGACAGGGGCGGGCGCACGGTGCGACTGTTCCTGCGTCACACGTGCCGAGGTGCAGGCAATCCGGTGCAAGTCCGGAGCGGTCGCGCCACTGTGACCGGGTCATCCGCCCGGGAGTCAGAAAACTGTCTCGGCGCAAGAATTTTCGACGGGACGCGTTATCCCAGGAGGATGCCATGGCTACTGTCCACACCCCCGAGTCCACGATGGGCTCCGCGGCCCTGGCCGCCGCGATCACCGCCGTCGTGCTGCTCGCCTTCGTCACCCTCTACCTGGTCGGCTTCGACCAGGGCGCGATCTCGCGCACCGGCATGTTCATGCACGAACTGATGCACGACGGCCGGCACCTGCTCGGCCTGCCGTGTCACTGAGCCGGGAGACCGGCGTGTCACCGAGCCGGGGGACCGGCGTGTCACCGAGCCCGGACGCTGCCGTGTCGGCAAGCGTTCCGCTGACCGGCCCCTATACCCGGATCCTGCTGCGCGGCCTGCTGGCCGGCCTGATCGCCGGCCTGCTCGCCGGCGCCGTCGCCTTCGTGATCGGCGAGCCGCACATCGAGGCCGCGATTGCGCTGGAGGAGGCCGCCGCGACGCACGCGGCCACCGAGGCGCACTCCCACACGCACGAAGTCGAGTCCGCCGGTCACAGCCACGGCGAGGACGCCCTCGTCAGCCGCACCGGGCAGAAGGTGGGCCTGATCCTCGCCACCACCCTCGCCGGTCTGGCGCTCGGTGCGCTGTTCGCGTCGGTGCTGCACTTCGCCCGGCGCCACACCACGCTGTCGGGTTCCGCTCTCGGACTGCTCGGCGCCGGGGCAGGATGGCTCGCGATCGAAGCGGTGCCGTTCCTGAAGTACCCGGCCAACCCGCCGGCGGTGGGGGACCCGGACACCGTCGACCAGCGCACCCTCCTGTGGGTCGCGGCGGTCGTGCTCGGCCTGGTCG
This sequence comes from Rhodococcus sp. 14C212, assembly GCF_011058195.1. Classification (NCBI taxonomy): domain Bacteria; kingdom Bacillati; phylum Actinomycetota; class Actinomycetes; order Mycobacteriales; family Nocardiaceae; genus Rhodococcus; species Rhodococcus sp. 14C212. The sequence continues at coordinate 4,445 of NZ_JAALEH010000020.1, forward strand.
CGCTCGCGGTGGCGGTCGCCGCCTCGAAGGCGCTCGCCCGTCAGGAGCTGCGTACCGTCCGGCTCGCCGGACCGGTCCTGGCCTTCCTCGTCGTGGTCGGGCTCGGGTATGCGGTGCTGCCGACGATCGACGAGGTCGGCGCGGACTTTCCGGCCACACTGCTGTGGGACTTCCGCGTTGCGTCGGTGATCATCCAGACCACCCTGTGGTTCGCCCTGGGCGTGGCGTTCGCGTTCCTCACCGAACGCGCCGACCGTCGCGCGCCCGTCCGCGTGGCGTAGCCGTCGTGGGACAGGGCCTGCTCGTCGCCGGAACCACCTCGGATGCCGGGAAATCCGTGGTGACCACCGGGATCTGCCGGGCCCTGGCCCGCCGCGGGTTGTCGGTGGCGCCGTTCAAGGCGCAGAACATGTCCAACAACTCCATGGTGGCCGTCGACCCGGTCACCGGCGACGGTGTGGAAATCGGCCGCGCGCAGTGGATCCAGGCGGTGGCGGCGCGCGCCGTGCCCGAGGCCGCGATGAATCCCGTGCTGCTCAAACCCGGTAGCGACCGTCGCAGTCACGTCGTCGTGCTCGGCCGGCCCGCCGGTCACCTCGAGGCCGGCGAGTTCGCCGGCGGCCGAAAGCACCTCGCCGAGGCCGCCTTCGGTGCGCTCGACGACCTGCGGGACCGGTTCGACGTGGTGGTCTGCGAGGGCGCCGGCAGCGCCGCCGAGATCAACCTGCGGGCCCACGACTACGTGAACATGGGCCTGGCCCGGCACGGCGACCTGCCGACGGTGCTCGTCGGCGACATCGATCGCGGCGGGGTGTTCGCCGCCATGTACGGCACGCTGGCCCTGCTCGACGCGTCCGATCAGGCCCTCGTCCGCGGCTTCGTGATCAACAAGTTCCGTGGGGACCTCGGGCTGTTGCGTCCCGGTCTCGAGTCGCTCGAAGAGCTCACGGGCCGGCCCGTGCTCGGCGTGCTGCCCTGGCAGCGTGACCTGTGGCTCGACTCGGAGGATTCGCTCGCCCTGTCCTCGCGCCCGGCCCACGACGGCGCCGGGTCGCTCACCGTCGCGGTGGTGATGCTGCCGCGGATCAGCAACTTCACCGACGTCGACGCGCTGTGCCTCGAACCGGACGTGCGGCTGCGGTTCGTCGACGATCCGCGCGCCCTCGCCGGCGCCGACGTGGTGATCCTGCCCGGCACCCGCGCCACCCTCGCGGACCTCGCGTGGCTGCGCGGCCGCGGCCTCGACACCGCCGTCGCCGACCACGCCCGTCGCGGGGGCGTGGTGCTCGGAATCTGCGGCGGCTTCCAGATGCTCGGCCGGCGGATCTCCGATCCGCACGGCGTCGAGGGCACTCCCGGGGCGTGCGTGGACGGGCTCGGATTGCTGGACGTGCACACCCGTTTCGAACCGGAGAAGGTGCTGCGGCTGCCGGCCGGGTCGGCGCTCGGGGTGCCTGCCTCCGGCTACGAGATCCACCACGGCCGGATCTCCCGCGGCGGCGACGAGGAGTTCCTCGGCGGCGCCCGGACGGGAACGGTGTTCGGCACCATGTGGCACGGCAGCCTCGAGGGCGATGCCCTGCGCACGGCGTGGCTCCGCGAGGCGGCCGCACTCACCGGCCGCGACCTCGCCACCGGCACCGTCGGTTTCCACGCCGCCCGCGAGGCGCGCCTCGAGGTGCTCGCGGACATGGTCGAGGAGCACCTCGACGTCGACGCCCTGCTCGGGATGCTCGGGGATCGGCCGGTGCTGCCCACACTGAAGGGCGGCCTGGCGTGACGGTACTCGTCCTCGGCGGCACCGGCGAGGCCCGGGCGCTCGCCGCCGGCCTGGACACCGCGGGGGTGGCGTACCTGTCGTCGCTCGCGGGACGGGTGCGCAACCCCCGCCTGCCGGTCGGCGAGGTGCGGATCGGCGGTTTCGGTGGCATCGACGGACTGCGGGAGTATCTGCGCGGCAACGGCATCCGTCGGGTGGTCGACGCCACCCACCCGTTCGCCGCGCGGATCAGCGGCAACGCCGCGGCCGCGTGCGCGGCGGCCGGGGTGCCGCTGCTGCGCCTGGCGCGGCCGGGCTGGACCGGCACCGGCGACTGGACGTGGGTCGACGACCACGACGCGGCCGCCGCGGTGGCCGCCCGCGGTGCGAGCGTGTTCCTGAGCACGGGCCGCCAGACCCTCGACCGGTTCGCCGGCCCGCTCGCGCGGCACCGCGTCCTGGTGCGGGTGGTCGAGCCGCTGGACCTCGACGTGCCGGACTCCTGGACGGTGCTGCTGGCCCGCGGCCCCTACACCGTCGACGGTGAGCGTGCGCTCCTCGTCGGCCACGGGGTGGATGTGCTCGTCACCAAGGACTCCGGTGGGGACCTCACACGCGCCAAGCTCGACGCGGCGGCCGAACTCGGGGTGCGGGTGGTCGTCGTGCGCCGCCCGCCGTCGCCGGCGGGCGTGCCGACGGTGGCGACGGTCGCGGACGCCGTCGCGTGGGCGACGGATTCCGGCGCGAAGTAGTTCTCCGTGCACGGACTTTCGGGTGCGGACGACCGGGAACCCCCGGTCCGCGGGTTCAGACCTGCGGGCCCTCGGTGCGCAGGTCGTCGACCTTGCGCATCGCCTCGCGCAGCTCGGCGAGCCACTGCTCGCTGTGCTGCCCGACGAGCTGGACGCACCAGGCGAGCGCGTCGGAACGCGAGCGGGCGACGCCGGCGTCGACGAGGGTGTCGAGGACCTTGCGCTCGGGCTGGCGCAACCGGGTCATCACCGGAACGGCCAAGTGGGTGAACAGCACTCGACGCTCGCCGAGCGTGACGCCCCACGCGACCTTCCGGCCGTAGCGGGCCTCGGCCTCGTCGGCGATGCGCATGCGGTCCGGCCGGGTGGTCTCCCGGAACCGGGCGATGCGCCCGTCGACGGACGCGGGGCCGGTGTCCTCGGGCGGGGGGAGTTCGCCGACGACCACGATCTCCTCGCGGTCGACCTCGATGTCGGCGGGGCCGGTGAACCAGTCGTCGGGCAGGCGTCCGGCGAACCACTCGGCGGCGTCGCTCGCATCGGGGACGTCGGCCTGTTGCCAGCCGCCCGAGCGTCCGAAGCGGGGGCCGTGCATGTGCGGATGGTGTCGCATGTCGTCCTCCTCGGGACGAAGTGCCAATATCACTGATTACAGTGTTACACCGCTTACGTGATTCGCGCCACAACGGTGTTCGCGGACGCGACGACGGCGGACACCGCGAGCGCGCCCGCGCCGACCCGTGCCGCGAGCCGCACGCCCCGCGCGATGTCCCCGGGTTCCGGGGCCGGGCCGTCGCCGAGAGTGCCGCGGTCCTCCACCACGCCGTGGTAGACGTTCACCCCGCCCAGGGTGACCCCGAGCGCGCCCGCGAAGGCCGCCTCGACCGGCCCCGCGTTCGGGCTCGGATGCCGGTGGGCATCGCGGCGCCAGGCCGTCAGGGCCGCGCCGGGCCGCTCGCCCAGGCCCGCAGCGAGCAGCGCGGACAGCCGTGCCGGCGCCAGGTTGAGCAGGTCGTCGAACCGGGCGGACGCCCAGCCGAACCGCTCGTGCCGCGGCGTGCGGTGGCCGACGCGGGCATCGAGGGTGTTCGCCGCCCGGTAGCCGAGCAGGCCCGCCGGCCCCGCCACCGCACCCCACAGCAGCGGGGCGACGACGGCGTCGGAGGTGTTCTCCGCGAGGGACTCGAGGGTGGCGCGGGCGACGCCGGCGGCGTCGAGGCGCGACGGGTCGCGCCCGACGAGGTGGGTGACCTGCCGGCGCGCGGCGGGCAGATCCGCGCGGCGCAGCTGGGCGTCGATCGTCGTCGCCTCCCGCGCCAGCGACCGGCCGCCGAGCACGGTCCACGTCGCGGCCGCGGTCACCGCCGTCCGCACCAGCGGACGACGCCGGGTGAGCCGGTCCGCGCCGTAGCCGAGGCCGGCCGCGCCGCCGACCAGCACCGCGGTGAACAGCGTCCCGGCCGCCCGGTGGTCCGCGTACAGCGCGCGCTCGGTGGTCCGGGCGAGCCGGCCGAAGCCGCTCACCGGGTGGCCGCGACGGGGATCGCCGAACGCCTGATCGGCGAGGTAGCCGAGGACGAGGCCGGCGGTACGCGGGTTCACGTCAGGTCCCGCCATGCCTCGAGCAGCGCCGCGGTGGTCTGCGCATCGCGCACCGCGATGCGCACCCAGTCGGCGCCGAGGCCGGGGAAACTGTCCCCGCGACGCACCGCGAAGCCCTTGCCCCGCAGGCGCTCCCGCGTCCCCACGGGGACGTGCGCCAGCACGAACGGCGCCGCGGACGGGCCGGTCACCTCGATGCCGAGCGCGGTCAGGCCGTCGACGAGGACAGCGCGGTCGGCCGCGACCTGCACGGCGATGCGCTCCGACTCGGGCGCGGCCGACGGCGACGCGCACGCGATCATCGCCGCCGCCGCCGGTGTGGACACCGACCACGGCGGCTGGTGCGCCGCGAGCTCGGCGACGATCGACTCGTCGCCGAGTACGTATCCGGCCCGGATACCGGGTATCGCCCACGTCTTGGTGAGCGAGCGGACCACCACGACACCCGGAAGGGGCGCGCCGGCAAGCGATTCCGGTTCCCCCGGTACCGCATCCATGAACGCCTCGTCCACCACCAGCACCCGGCCGGGCCGCGCCAGGGCCCGCAGCGCGGCACCCGGGTGCAGCACGCCGGTCGGGTTCGTGGGGTTGCCGACGATCACGAGGTCGGCGTCGTCGGGCACCAGCGCCGGGTCGAGGACGAAGCCGTCCTCGCGGCGCAGCAGCACCCGGGTCACCTCGTGCCCGGCGGCGCGCAGCGCCGCCTCCGGCTCGGTGAACTGCGGGTGCACCACCGCCGGTCGCGCCCAGCGGCGGGCGCGGGCGACGAGGGTGAACGCCTCCGCGCCGCCGGCGGTGGGCAGCACCTCGAGCGGGTCGCGACCGTGCCGGGCGGCCAGAGCGGTCCGTGCCGCGCGCGGGTCCGGATATCGATCCAGCTCGGCCAGCGAGCCGGCCAGCGCCGCGTCGAGCCACTCCGGGCGCGGCCGGCGCGAGACGTTGACGGCCAGATCCACCAGTCCCGGCGTGGCCTCCCGGTCGCCGTGGTGCTGCAGGTCCGGCGCGACGGCCCGGGTCGTGCGCGGCGGCGGGGGAACCGGCGTCGCGGCCCGCACCGCGTCGGCGAACCGCTGCGCCAGCGCCGAATGCCCGGCCCAGTGGGTGTGCAGGTAGGAGGCGTGTAGGGTGGCGGACGCGAAGCCGTCGGGCCGCCCGTCCAGCAGCCATGCCGGCTCGTGGGTGGAATCGACCGTGGTGCGGTGGAACTCGTGTCCGGTCACCCGCGTGCCCGCCGGTGCGAGCAGGGTCTCGCGCGGCGCGACGGCCGTGCGGTAGCCCAGGGTCAGGCGTGGCGTCATCCGGGCGGCCGCGTCGATCGCGCCGATCATCGGCGCCCCGTCCACCTCGCGGCACAGGTACAGCAGCCCGGCGCACTCGGCGACGGTGGGCGTGCCGGCCGTGACAGCCGCCCGGAGATGTTCGCGCAGAGCGGTGTTCGCGGCGAGGTCGGCTGCGTGCACCTCGGGGAAGCCGCCGCCGAGATAGATCCCGGCCGTGCCGTCGGGCAGTCGTTCGTCGCGCAGCGGATCGAACACCACGGTGCGGCAGCCGGCGGCGCGCAGCATCTCCTCGGTCTCGGTGTAACGGAACGTGAAGGCGCGGCCGCCGGCGATCGCGACGACCGGCCCGTCGTCGGCCGCCGCCCCCGGATCCCACGGCTTCGCAGTAAGATCCGGTGCGGCACAGGCGATCCGCATCACCTCGGCGAGGTCCACCCGCGCGGCGATCTGTGCGGCCAGGCGATCGAGCTGGGCGGCGGCCTCGGCCCGCTCCTGCGCCGGCACCAGCCCCAGATGCCGCGACGGCGCGGAGATCCCGTCGTCGCGCTGCAGCACACCGAGCACCGGGACGCCCGTCGCGGCCAGGGCCTCGACCACCTCGTCGGAATGCCGCACCGAGCCGGCCTTGTTCAGGATCACCCCGGCGATGCGGACGCTGCGGTCGAACGTGGCCATGCCGTGCACCACGGCCGCGACCGAGCGGGAGGCGTGGGAGACGTCCACGACGAGGATCACCGGGGCACCGAGCACCGCGGCCGTGTGGGCGGTGGAGGCGAACCCGTCGGTGCCCAGCATCCCGTCGTACAGGCCCATCACGCCCTCGACGATCGCGACGTCCGCGCCGCGGGCGCCGTGCGCGAGCAGCGGCGCGAGCAGGTCGGTGCCGACGAGATGCGCGTCCAGGTTGCGGCCGGGCCGGCCCGTCGCGAGGGCGTGGTAGCCCGGGTCGATGTAGTCCGGGCCGACCTTGTGTCCCGACACCGTGTGCCCGGCCGCCCGCAGGGCCGCCATGAGGCCCGTCGCGACCGTGGTCTTCCCGTGGCCGGAGGCGGGCGCGGCCACCACCAGCCGGGGCAGCGGCGTCATGCGGTCACCACGCCGTCACCCGCGAGTGTCACCACGCCGTCACAGGGGAGTGTCACCACGCCGTCACATGGGAGTGTCACCACTCGATGCCCCTCTGGCCCTTCTGGCCCGCATCCATCGGGTGCTTGATCTTCGTCATCTCCGTGACGAGATCCGCGGCTTCGATCAGCGCCGGATGCGCCCGGCGGCCGGTGATCACGACGTGCTGGTGGCCGGGGCGCGCCCGCAGGGTCTGCACCACCTCGTCGGCGTCGATCCACCCCCAGCCGATCGGGTAGGTGAACTCGTCGAGCACGTACAGCCCGTGCTGCTCGGCGGCGAGCCGGCGCTGGATCTCCCGCCACCCGGCGAGCGCCGCGGCGGCATGGTCCTCCTCGGTGCCGTCCTTGCGCGACCACGACCATCCGGAGCCCATCTTGTGCCACTCGATCGGGCCACCGGTGCCGCGTTCGGTGTGCAGGTCGCCGAGGGTCTCGAAGGCGGTCTGCTCGCCGAGGCGCCACTTGGCGGACTTGACGAATTGGAACACCGCGACGGACCAGCCCTGGTTCCAGCCGCGCAGCGCAAGACCGAACGCGGCGGTCGACTTGCCCTTGCCGTCGCCGGTGTGGACCATCAGCAGCGGCCGGTTGCGGCGCTGGCGGGTGGTGAGACCGTCGTCCGGCACGGCGGTCGGTTGTCCCTTCGGCATCAGGCGGCCCTTCCTCGCACGACGGTGGTGAGCGCGTCGGCGTGGACCTCACCGACGGGGACGTGTTCGGCGCCGAGCCGCTCGGCGAGCCGGGCCGCGAGTCCCATGCGGAACCGGCCGGTCTCGGAGTCCACGACGACCGAGTCGATCCCGGCGGCGGCGAGCCGGTCGGCGGCCGCGAGGGACCGGGCCACCGCGTCCGGCCCGGCGGTGGCGCGGCCGTCGGTGACGACGACGAGCAGTGCCCGCCGGTCGGGTTCGCGCAGCCGGTGCCGCCGGATCGTCTCGGCCGCCTCGAGCAGTCCCTCGGCGAGCGGGGTGCGCCCGCCCGCCGGCAGTTCCCGCAGCCGCGTCGCGGCCACGTCCACCGAATTGGTCGGCGGCAGCACGAGCGTGGCGCGCTCCCCGCGGAAGGTCACCAGGCCCACCGTGTCGCGCCGCCGGTAGGCGTCGAGCAGCAGCGACAGGATCGCCGTCTTCACCTGCGTCATCCGCTGCCGCGCCGCCATCGAGCCGGAGGCGTCGACGCACAGCAGCACCAGGTTGGCCTCGCGGCCCTCGACGACCTTCCGCCGCAGCTCCGGCCGTGGTGTCCTTTCGGACTCCGGCAGGTCCGAAAGGACACCACGGTGCAGGGCGCCGGCGCGGATGGTGGCGGGCAGGTGGACGGGGCCGGTGTCGCCGCGACGCTCGCCGACGGTCCGGCCGACCGTGGTGCGGGCGCGGGAGCGGCGGCCCGCGGCACCGCGGCCGGTTCGGTCGGCCGTGAACAGGCGGGTCCGGTAGGGCTCGGCGGGGGCCGCGACGGACGTCGCCGGACCGGAACCCTGACCCCGGTCGTCCCGGTCCGGCGCTGCCGCGCCGGTGCCGGGGCCGTCCGGGCCGGAATCGTCGGGGCCGCCGGGACCGGAATCGTCGGGGCCGTCCGGATCGGGCTCGGGCGGCTGCTCGCCGAGCAGCTCGTCGAGCAGCGACTCGTCCATGCCGGGCTCGTCGAACGGGTTGCGGCGACGGCGGTGCGGCAACGCCAGCCGCGCCGCCACCGCGATGTCCTCCCGGGTGACCTCGTCGCGGCCCACCCACGCCGCGTGCGCGACGGCGGTCTTCGCGGTGACCAGGTCGGCGCGCATCCCGTCGACATCGAACGCCGCGCACACCTCCGCGATCGCGACGAGCGCGTCGTCGCCGAGCCGCACGTGCGGCAGCCGGTCGCGGGCCTGCGCCAACCGCCGTGTCAGCGCCGCCTCGGCGTCGGCCCACCGCGCGACGAACGCGTCCGGGTCGGCGTCGAACGCCAGGCGCCGCCGCACGATCTCCGCTCGCACCTGCGGATCGCGCGGCGCGGCCACCTCGACGGTGAGGCCGAAGCGGTCGAGCAGCTGCGGCCGCAGCTCACCCTCCTCCGGGTTCATCGTGCCGACCAGCACGAACCGGGCGGCGTGCGAGACCGACACCCCGTCGCGCTCGACGGAGCAGCGGCCCATCGCGGCGGCGTCGAGCAACAGGTCCACGAGGTGGTCGTGCAGCAGATTGACCTCGTCGACGTAGAGCACGCCGCGGTGCGCCCGGGCGAGCAGACCGGGCTCGTACTCGGCGGTGCCCGCCGACAGTGCCTTCTGCAGGTGCAGGGAGCCGGTGACGCGGTCCTCGGTGGCACCGACCGGCAGTTCCACCAGCCGCGCCGGACGGGTCTGCGCCGCCGCACCGCCCGGGTGCGGACCGTCGGGGCACGCCGGGTCGGGGGCGGCGGGATCGCACGCGAAGCGGCAGCCGGTGACCTCGGTGACCTGCGGCAACAGCGCGGCCTGGGCGCGCACGGTGGTCGACTTGGCGGTGCCCTTCTCGCCGCGCACGAGCACCCCGCCGATCGACGGCGAGACCGCGCACAGGGACAGGGCCAGCGCCAGGTCGTCGGAGCCGACGACGGCACTGAACGGATACACGTGCACTCGAACCTCCACAGGCTCCCGCTGGGATGTCTTCTCGGCAGCTGAAATCGAGGCCGGTATTCGGACTTCCCGATCGACGCCGTGCGATCGCCTTCCCGGACCGGCCGGTCCAGTGGCTGCGCGTGATGCGCGTGATCGACGGCTCCCGGGTCACCGCAGCGGGCCTGTGCCGGATTCGCACCGGCTTCCCGATTATCCCCGTGAGGGGCACCTCGATTGTCTTGCCGCCGCCGAGTCTAACCGCACCGGCTAAGGTTCGACGCCATGGGTTCACAGATCACCGTCGTCGGCATGGGCGCCGACGGCTGGGACGGCCTGCCGCCCCCCGCCCGCGACGCGGTGCTCGGGGCGCAGGTCCTGCTCGGCGGGCGGCGCCACCTGGCGCTGCTGCCCGAGACCGGCGCCGTCCGGGAGCCGTGGCCGACCCCGCTGCGCGACGGTCTCGGCGCGCTGCTCGAGCGGCACCGCGACCGGCGGATCGTCGCGGTCGCGTCGGGCGACCCGCTCGTCTCCGGCATCGGCTCCACGCTCATCGACCACCTCGGCGCCGCCGCGGTGACGGTGCTGCCCGCGGTGTCGTCGGTGGCCCTGGCCCGCGCGCGGATGGGGTGGAGCGCCGAGTCGGTGGACGTGGTGACGCTGGTGGGCCGCGACGTGCATGCGGTCCGCCGTGCCTTCGGGCGGGGCCGGCGGCTGATCGTGCTCTCCTCCGACGGGTTCACCCCGGCGCGGGTCGCGGACCTGCTGCGCCGCGACGGCTTCGGGGCGAGCGTGCTGACGGTGCTGTCCGACCTCGGCGCCCCCGCCGAGGCGCGCCGCAGCGCCACCGCCGACGAGTGGTCCGGCGACGCGCCCGCACTCAACGTCGTCTGCGTCGAATGCCGGGGCGCGGAGGGCTATTCCACCGCGCCGGGCCTGCCCGACGACGCGTTCGAGCACGACGGGCAGATCTCCAAGCGCCCGATCCGGCTCGCCGCGGTGTGCGCGCTCGCGCCCCGGCCGGGACAGCTGCTGTGGGACGTCGGCGCCGGCGCCGGGTCGGTGGCGATCGAATGGGCGCGCACCGATCCGCGCTGCCGCGCCGTCGCGATCGAGCGCGACGCGGGGCGGGCACAGCGGATCGCGCGCAACGCCGCGCGGCTCGGCGTCCCGTCGGTGACGGTGGTGCGCGGCCCCGCCCCGGACGCGCTCGCCGGTCTCGACACCCCCGATGCCGTCTTCGTCGGCGGCGGCGGATCGATTCCCGGTGTGCTCGAAAAGTGCTGGGCGGAACTGCGTCCGGGAGGGCGGCTGGTCGCGCACGCGGTGACGCTCGAGACCGAGGCGACGCTGGTGCAGTGGTGGAAGTCCCACGGCGGGGAGTTGACCCGGCTGACCGTGGAGCAGGCCGCACCCCTCGGCGGGTTCAGCGGCTGGCAGGCGCTGCGCCCGGTGGTGCAGTGGCAGGTGACGAAAGGCGAGAGATGACAGTGCACTTCGTGGGATCCGGGCCGGGTGCGGCCGACCTGCTGACGCTGCGGGCGGCGCGGCTGCTGGGCGAGGCACCGGTGGTGCTCTACGCCGGCACCTACCTCGACGCCGAGGTGCTCGCGCACTGCCGGCCCGACACGGAACTCGTCGACACCCAGCACCTGGACCTCGACGAGATCACCGCGCACCTGGTGGACGCGCACCGGCGCGGCCTCGACGTCGTCCGGTTGTGTTCCGGTGATCCGTCGCTGTATTCGGCGCTGACCGAGCAGACGCGCCGGCTCGACGCGGCCGCGGTGCCGTGGGACGTCACGCCCGGTGTGCCGGCCTACGCGGCCGCCGCCGCGACCCTCGGTACGGAGCTGACCGTGCCCGAACTGGTGCAGACCGTCGTGCTCACCCGCACGCAGGCCCGCTCGACGGCGATGCCCGACACCGAGTCCCTCGCCCGCGTCGCGGGACTGCGCGCCAGCCTGGTGCTGCACCTGGCGATCACCCGCATCCGCGCCCTCGCCGAGGAACTGAGCGGCGAGTACGGCGCCGACTGCCCGGCCGCGGTGGTGGCGTTCGCGTCCCGCCCGAACGAGCTGGTGCTGCGCGGCACCCTCGCCGACCTCGCCGACCGGGCCGAGGCGGCGGGCCTGAAGCACACCGCGGTGATCGTCGTCGGCCGGGCCCTGGGCGTGCGGGCACAGCCGGACGTCGCGTGCTCGCACCTCTACGACCCGGCGCGGGACCGCAGCGGCTTCACGCGCTGACCCGGGATCCGCGCCCGCCACGGTGGGCGCGGATCCCGGTGTGCCGCACGGATGTCAGGAGCCGGAGCGCACCGACCGCGCCGTCCACACCGCACCGGTCGCGGTGACCGCGGTCCCGGACGAGCCCACGAGGAGCAGGCACTTCATGTCGATCGTGGCCGGCTCGAGCTTCTCGAGGGTGGTCACCTCGAGCGACTCACCGGGACGGCCGACGTCGCGGCCGACCACGACGACGGTGTCGGCCGGCCGGTGCCGCAGCAGCACGGCCCGGGCCTGCGCGACCTGCGTGGTCCGCGACCGCGACGCCGGGTTGTAGATGCCCAGCACCAGGTCCGCCTGCGCGACGGCCGCGAGCCGCTGCTCGATCACCTCCCACGGCTTGAGCCGATCGGACAGGCTCATCACCGCGAAGTCGCCGCCGATCGGGGCGCCCGCCCGGGCGGCCACGGCCTGGATCGCCGACAGGCCGGGCAGCACCCGCACCGGCAGCTCGGCGAAGCGCGGATCCTGCGTGGCCTCGAAGACGGCCGACGCCATCCCGAACACCCCGGCGTCGCCGCCCGAGACGACGGCCACCCGCTGCCCGGACAGCGCCAGCTCGAGCGCGAACCGGGCCCGGTCCACCTCGACGGTGTTCCCGGACGCGTGCCGCCGCTGACCCGGGCGGACCGGCACCCGGTCGACGTAGGGCCCGTAGCCGACGATGTGGTCGACCGACGCCAGCGCGGCGGCGGCCTCGGGGGTGAGCCACTTCTCGTCCGCGGGGCCGAGACCGACGACGAGGAGCTCCCGGGCAGCGACCGCCTCGGGAGCGTCGGCGACGACGGGCCGGGACCGGTCGGTGAGGTCCCGGTTGCGCGGTGCCCGGTCGCCGGGGGTGAGGATCACCGAGAAGTACGGCACCGCGTCGGCGTCGACGTCGGCGACGGGGACGATGCGCTGCCCGCCCATCGAGGCCCGTTCGACGTAGACCGCGTCGTCGAGCCGGCCCGCCTGGGCGAGCGCGGCGCGGACCGCGGGGAAGGTGCGGCCCAGCTTCATGATCGCGGCGCCGTCGGTGTCGGCGAGACGGCGCGCCAGTTCCGGCTCGGGCAGCGTGCCGGGCAGCACGGTGAGCACGTCGGTGCGCCGCACCAGCGGTTCCGCCGCGGCCGCGGCGGCCGCGGACACCGACGTCACGCCCGGAACCACCTCGGTCGCATAGCGATCCGCGAGCCGGTCGTGCAGGTACATGTAGGAGCCGTAGAACAGCGGGTCGCCCTCGCACAGCACGACGACGGTGCGGCCGGCGTCGAGGTGGGCGGCCAGGCGCGCCGCACAGTCGTCGTAGAAGTCGGCGATGGCGCCGTCGTAGCCGCCGGGATGGTCGGTGGTGCCGGTGGTGACCGGGTAGATCAACGCCTCCTCGAGCACCGTATCCCGGATCAGCTCGGCCGCGATGCCCCGCGCGATGGAGCGGCCGTGGGTGCCCGAGTGGTAGGCGATCACGTCGGCCTGCTCGATCAGCCGGGCCGCCTTGCGGGTGATCAGTTCGGGGTCGCCGGGGCCGAGGCCCACGCCGTAGAACCGTCCGGTGTCGTTCACTCCGCCTCCTGGGCCAGGGCATTGATCGCGGACGACGCCATCGCCGAACCGCCACGGCGTCCCCGCACCACCAGGTAGGGCAGCTGCAGCGGATGCGCGGCGAGCGCCTCCTTGGACTCGGCGGCGCCGATGAACCCGACCGGCACCCCGACGATCGCGGCGGGCCGGGGGCCGCCGGCGTCGATCAGCTCGAGCAGGTGGAACAGCGCGGTGGGGGCGTTGCCGATCGCGACGACCGCGCCGTCGAGCCGGTCCTCCCACAGCGACACGGCCGCGGCCGAGCGGGTGGTGCCCCACGCCGCCGCGAGGTCCGGCACCCGCGGGTCGCGCAGGAGGCACAGCACCTCGTTGCCCGCGGGTAGCCGCGTGCGGGTCACCCCGGACGCGACCATGTGGGCGTCGGTGAGGATCGGCGCGCCCGCCCGCAGCGCCCCGCGCGCCGCCGACACCAGGTCCGGATGGATCGCGAGATCGCGGGTCAGGTCGGTCTGGCCGCACGCGTGCACCATCCGCACCGCCACCTTCTCGGCGTCGGCGGGGATCGCGGACAGGTCCGTCTCGGCGCGGATCGTCGCGAACGACCGGACGTAGATGTCGGCGCCGTCGGTGACGTAGTCGTAGCGCCGGGGTGGGGGAATGGGCGTCATGGGCGGGTCCTCGCGAACAAGAGGGTATGTGGGAAATTCGGGGCGCCACAGGATCGTTCGCATCCCACGACGTGGAGGTGGCCGGCCGGGGACGCGCCGGCGACGGCGTGCCGGGCCGCGAAACGGGTGTCGCCCTCGGCGAGGCTACACCCCGGCGCGCCGGCACACGCGGTGGTGCGGGCCCACGGCGACGCACCGTCGAGCACGAACCCGGCGTCGCGCAGCGGCTGCGGATCGCGTTCGCCGGCGAGGACGAGGCCGCGCCACGGCGTGACGATCACATCCGACTCGGGCAGCGCCGCCACCATCGCCGGCGGGAGGATGCCCAGCGGGACCAGCGCCGAGACCGCGCCCGGCAGGGGGCCGTACGGCATCGGGTACCGGGCGGACGCCGGCAGCGGCGCGCCACCCCCGAGCTCGGCCCCTGCCTCGGGCAGCTGGTGCACGTGCCAGCAGGTGCCGCGCACCGCCGCGAACCGCCGCGCCAGGTCGATCAGCGCGTCGACGACCCGGTCGGCCGGGACCACCGGCCCGGAGAGCCGGCCGATCGCGATCTCGAACAACCCCGGGTCGACGGCCACCGCGGCGAGGTCGCAGCGCAGGGCCGCGACGTCGCCGCGACCGTCGTCGAGGCCGAACAGGAACCGGCCCGGCAGCTGCGCGAGCGCGGGCTCGGCGCACAGGGCGGCGTCGAGCGCGCCGATCAGCGGACGGATGTCGGCGCGTCCTCCGACGATCCCGGACAGCGGCGAGGCGACGACGTTGCGGACCCGTTCGTGCGACGGTGCCGGCAGGAACCCGGCCGCCGCCACCGCGTCGACGAGACCGGCCGGCACACCGCCGCCCTCGTCCAACGCGACGCCCCTGAACTGCAGGTTTCCGCGCGAGGTGAGGTGGACGTCGCCGTCCGCGAAGGCGATCGACGCCGCCGACAGCGCCCGCAGTCCACCGTCCGGGAGCCTGCCGCCGGGCGCGCGCAGCCGCACCAGCGCGCCGTCGGCGGCGAGGTGGGGGCGCAGCAGACCGGGGCATCGGTCCGGGGGAACGTCGACCATGGGGGCACATGGTTGCACACGACGAGGAAGCGGTGCGTTACGCTCCACCTGCCGTGGTGCTCGGGAAGCCGGTGTGAGACCGGCGCGGCCCTCGCCACTGTGAGCGGGTAGTTGCTCGCCCTCGTCCGAACCGGTCCGCCGGTCCGGAGACCACTGGACGCACGTCCGGGAAGGTCGGCGCAGCAGCGACGATCCGTCAGCCAGGAGACCGGCCACGGCACGGGAAGTCCACGAGGGTTTGGAGACTGAACATGACCGAATTCGTGCTGCGCGGAATCGAACTGCGCAGGACCCGGCCGTGACGCGGCTCGCGCTGCTGTCCACGTCGGACACCGACCTGCTGTCGGCGCTGAGCTCGGACGCCGAGTACGCGCTGGGCAACCCGTCGCGCCTCGACGTCGGCACCGAGCTTCCCCGCCTCCTCGACGGCGCCGACCTGGTGATCGTCCGCATCCTGGGCTCGGTGCGGTCCTGGCAGAGCGGCATCGACGCCGTCCTGGCGCACGGCGCGCCCGTCGTCGTGCTCGGCGGCGAGCAGCTGCCCGACGCCGAACTGATGAGCCACTCGACCGTCCCTGTCGGCATCGCCACCGAGGCGCACGCCTACCTCGCGCAGGGCGGGCCCGCGAACCTCGCCCAGCTGCACGCCTTCCTGTCCGACACCGTCCTGCTCACCGGCGAGGGCTTCGATCCGCCGGCCGCGCTGCCGGAGTGGGGCAGCCACGCGCCCGCCGCGGCCGATCCCGACCTGCCGAGGGTGGGCATCCTCTACTACCGCGCCCACGAGACCAGCGGAAACACCCGCTTCGTCCGCGATCTCGCGCAGGCGGTCGACGCCACCGGCCGAGCCGTGGCCGTCCCGATCTTCTGCTCCACGCTGCGCGGTGCCCCCGCGGACCTGCTCGCCGAACTCGGCACCCTCGACGCCCTGATCGTCACGGTCCTCGCCGCCGGCGGTACCCGCCCCGCCACCGTCTCCGCCGGCGGCGACGACGATGCCTGGGACGTCGCAGCGCTCGCCGCACTGGATATCCCGATCCTGCAGGCGCTGTGCCTGACCTGGGGACGCGACGCGTGGGCCGACTCCGACGAGGGCGTCTCCCCGCTCGATTCCGCGACGCAGATCGCCGTCCCCGAATTCGACGGCCGCATCATCACCGTGCCGTTCTCGTTCAAGGAATTCGGCGCCGACGGCCTGCCCCGCTACGTCACCGACCCCGAACGGTGCCGTCGCGTCGCCGGTATCGCCGTCGCGCACGCCCGCCTGCGGCGCATCCCACCCGCACGGCGGCGCCTGGCGATCATGCTCTCGGCGTATCCGACGAAGCACTCCCGCGTCGGCAACGCCGTCGGCCTGGACACCCCCGTCTCCGCGATCCGGCTGCTGCGCGCGCTGCGCGAGCACGGCTACGACCTCGGCGACGGCTTTCCCGGCCTCGACACCGACGACGACGCCGAGGCGGGCAACGCGCTGATCCACGCCCTGATCGCCGCGGGCGGCCAGGACGAGGAATGGCTCAGCGCCGAGCAGATGGCGGGCAACCCGGTGCGGGTGAGCGCGGCGCGGTACCGCGAGTGGACGGCGGACCTGCCGACCGAGCTGACCGGCGCGATGACCGAGGCGTGGGGCCCCGCCCCCGGCGAGCTGTTCGTCGACCGCAGCGCTGACCCGGACGGCGAGATCGTGCTCGCCACCCTGCAGGCCGGCAACGTGGTGCTGATGATCCAGCCGCCCCGGGGGTTCGGCGAGAACCCCGTGGCGATCTACCACGATCCGGACATGGCGCCGTCGCACCACTACCTCGCCGCGTACCGGTGGGTGGAGAACGGCTTCGGCGCCGACGCCGTCGTCCACCTCGGCAAGCACGGCTCGATGGAGTGGCTGCCCGGCAAGAACGCCGGCCTGTCCGCGGCCTGCGCGACCGACGCCGCCATCGGCAACCTCCCGCTGATCTACCCGTTCCTGGTCAACGACCCGGGGGAGGGGGCCCAGGCGAAGCGCCGCGCCCACGCCACCATCGTCGACCACCTCATCCCGCCGATGGCGCGCGCCGAGTCGTACGGCGACATCGCCCGTCTCGAGCAGTTGCTCGACGAGTACTCGAACATCGCGGCGATGGACCCGGCCAAGCTGCCGGCGATCCGCGCCCAGATCTGGACGCTGATCCAGGCCGCCAAGCTCGACCACGACCTCGGGCTCGAGGACCGCCCGCACGACGCCGAGTTCGACGACTTCCTGCTGCACGTCGACGGCTGGCTGTGCGAGGTCAAGGACGCGCAGATCCGCGACGGCCTGCACGTGCTCGGCACGGCCCCGGTCGGCGAGGCCCGCGTGAACCTGGTGCTGTCGATTCTGCGGGCCGCCCAGGTGTGGGGCGGGCGGGCCCACGCCGTGCCCGGTCTGCGTACCGCCCTCGGCCTGAAGCCGGACGCGCCGCTCACCGAGACCGACGCGGTCGAGGCGCAGGCCCGGGCGCTGGTGCAGGGCATGGAGGACGCCGGCTGGCGGGTGGAGCACGCCGGCACTGTCGTCGAACAAGTACTGGGACAGCAGGATCCGGAGGTCGAGCGGGTGCTCGCCTTCGCCGCCGAGCAGGTCGTGCCACGCCTGGCCCGCACCACCGACGAGCTCGACGCGGTGCTGCACGCCCTCGACGGCGGCTACGTTCCCGCGGGCCCGTCCGGATCGCCGCTGCGCGGCCTGGTCAACGTGCTGCCCACCGGCCGCAACTTCTACACCGTCGACCCGAAGGCGGTGCCGAGCCGGCTCGCCTACGACACCGGCGTGGCGCTGGCGAACAACCTGCTCGACCGGTATCGCGCCGACACCGGCGGCTATCCGCCCTCGGTGGGCCTGTCGGTGTGGGGGACCTCCGCGATGCGCACCTCCGGCGACGACATCGCCGAGGTCCTCGCCCTGATCGGCATGCGCCCGGAATGGGACGCCGAATCCCGGCGGGTGCGCGAGCTGACCGTGATCCCGCTCGACGAGCTCGGCCGACCGCGCATCGACGTCACCGTCCGCATCTCCGGGTTCTTCCGCGACGCCTTCCCGCACGTCGTCGCGATGCTCGACGACGCGATCCGCACCGTCGCGGCCCTCGACGAACCCGACGAGCTGAACTACGTGCGCGCGCACGCCCGCCGCGACGAGGCCGAGCACGGCGACCCCGAGCGCGCGGTACGCCGCATCTTCGGCTCCAGGCCCGGCTCCTACGGCGCCGGCATCCTGCCGCTCATCGACTCCGGAAACTGGCGCAGCGACGCCGATCTCGCCGAGGTGTACACCGCGTGGGGCGGCTTCGCGTACGGGCGGCACCTGCACGGCGTCCCGGCCGCGGACGACATGCGCGCCAACTACCGGCGGATCGCGGTGGCGGCGAAGAACACCGACACCCGCGAGCACGACATCGCCGACTCGGACGACTACTTCCAGTACCACGGCGGCATGGTCGCCACCGTCCGGGCGCTCACCGGTGCGGACCCGAAGGCCTACATCGGCGACTCCACCGCCCCCGACCAGGTCCGCACCCGCTCGCTCGCGGAGGAGACCGCCCGCGTGTTCCGGGCCCGGGTCGTCAACCCGCGCTGGCTCGCGGCGATGCGCCGGCACGGCTACAAGGGCGCGTTCGAGCTCGCCGCCACCGTCGACTACCTGTTCGGCTACGACGCCACCGCCGGGGTCGTCGCCGACTGGATGTACGAAACCCTCGCCCGTACCTACGCCCTCGACTCCGAGAACCAGCGGTTCCTGCGCGAGGCCAATCCGTGGGCGCTGCGCGGCATCGTCGAGCGGCTCACCGAGGCCGCCGACCGCGGCCTGTGGGCCGAACCGGACCCGGCGACGCTCGCGGAACTGCAGCAGGCCTACCTCGACGTGGAGGGCGACCTCGAGGACCGCGCGTGAGGAGGCGGCTGCGGCTGATCGGGATCGGGCCGGGCGGGCCCGACGACCTCACCGTGGCCGCGGTCCGGGCGCTGAACGACGTCGACGTCTTCCTCGTCGCCGACAAGCAGCGTGGCGTCGACGATCTCGTCGCGGTGCGCGAGGAGATCTGCCGTCGCCACATCGTGGGCGACTACCGGACGATCACGGTGCCCGACCCGCCGCGGGACCGCGCCCCGTCCGCCTACGGCACCGAGGTGCGGGACTGGCACGCCGCCCGCGCCGCCGTCTACGAGGCGGTGCTGCGCGAGCAGGTCGCCGAGCACGAGACCGCCGGGTTTCTCGTGTGGGGGGATCCGAGCCTGTACGACAGCACGATTCGCGTCGTCGAGCGCATCCGGGACCGGGGCGTGCTAGACGTCGACTACGACGTGATCCCCGGGGTGAGCAGCGTGTCGCTGCTCGCGGCGCGGCACCGGCTGGTGCTCAATCGGATCGGCGGGCCGATCGTCGTCACCACGGGCCGCCGGCTCGCGCGGGAGGTGGCGGCCGGCGGTGACAACCTCGTGGTCATGCTCGACGGTGCGCTGGAATGCGCCCGGCTCGAGGGTGAGTGGCACATCTGGTGGGGTGCCGACCTCGGCACGTCCGACGAGGAACTCGTCGCCGGTCCGCTGCGGGAGGTGCTGCCGGACCTCGAGCAGGCCCGCGCCCGCGCGAAGGCCGCGCGCGGCTGGGTGATGGACACCTACCTGCTACGTCGCGCGGACGGCGACGGCGTCGTCTCCTGACCGCACGCCGAGGAACGCCCACGCCACGATCGGCATGTCGATGTCGAACACGCAACGGGACATCCGCGCGCCGAGGGCCGGCGCGCGGATGCCCCGTCAGAGCACGGGCGTGGTCACCGGCTGCGGGTGCCGGTCCGTGGGGGAGCGGCTGAGCACGACGGGCAGCCACTGCGAGGTCAGCGCCACCATGCCGAGCCAGGACAGCACCATCCCGGCGCCGGGGGCGTGCGGGGTCTCGACCGGCATGCCGTTCTGCGACCAGTAGCCGAGCAACCCGAACAGGGACGCCAGTCCGGAGCCGAGCATCGACGCCGACGCGAGCCGCCAGCGGTGCGTGCACAGCGCCGCGGTGGACGACACCACGCCGAACACCAGGGCGAGGCTCACGAAGATCCGCATCGGCACCGTCGTCGTGGCGTCGTGCCCGAACCACGTGCCGAGCACCGTCCACGACCATTCCGTATCCGATTGCGGCAAAAGCAGACCCAGCGCGACCGCGACGATGCAGGCGACGAGGGCACGGTGCCGGCGCCCGGCGTCGAACTCGCCGGCGACCTTTCGCTCGATGCGGGCGAACTCCTTACGGTACGCGGACAGATCGTCGCTCACCGGCACTCCTCGTCGATCGGCACACGAGGGACCATTATGCGCGCCCCCGCATGCGCCACCCGACGGCGGTGTCGACGACGAGGAACGCCAGCAGGCTCAGCCCGAGCACCGGGGCGAACCAGCCCACGACCGCGGCCGCGACGCCGATCGCGGCGGCCGGACCTGCGCCGATGCGGCGCAGCACGCCCCGGGACGGGGCCCGGCCGACGGCCCACGCGGACCCTCGCGTGGGCCGTCGCCGCCACCACATCACGTATCCGCGCAGCACGATCGTGATCAACGCCACCGCCAGCAGCGCCAGGGCGACCTGCGTGACGAGCCCGAACATGATGCCCATGTGGAGGGTGATCGACCACCACGTCAGCTGCGCGGCGAGCGGCCAGTCCGCGAACCGCAGCACGTCGACGACCTCGCCGGTCGCGCCGTCGACGGCGACCGAGTCGATGCCGTACACCCAGGACTGGCGGGTTTCGGCGACGGTGAACGCGGTGCCGGTCTGCGCCGGGATCGAGGCCTCGACGACCCCGGTCAGTCCCGCGGCGGCGGCCGTGTCCAGCACCGAGTCGATCCGGACGATGTTCGCGTCGAGCAGTCCCGGGTCGGCCGGGTGCCCGGCGGGGCCGCCGTGCCCCTCGTGGCCCGTCGCGGCCGCGGCGCCGCCCCCGGTCAGGGTCGCGTCGACAGTCGGCGTCTTCCAGTGCAGCGCGGCCCGCAGCTCGGCGATGTTGTCACCGGCGAACCGGGACCAGGTCAGGCCGGTCGCGGACAGGAACACCAGGCCCACCGCGATCCACACGCCCACCACGCCGTGCCGGCCGAGGGTGCGGGACCGGCCGGTGGCGGCGCGGTCGACGGTGAGCAGGCGTGCCTGGGCGTCGCGGGCACGCAACGTGCGGTACCGGCGCACCCACAGGTACCCGCCGCCGAGCGCGATCACCCACATCCAGGACGCGGCCAGCTCGCTGTAGAGGCGGCCGGGCTCGCCGAGATGCAGGTGCCGGTGCAGCTGCGAGATCCAGGCCCGGACCGGCAGCGCGCTGCTGCTGCCGTAGACGGCCAGCTCGCCGAGCGGCCGCGCGGTGACCGGGTCGACGAAGACGGCGAGCCGCTGCGACTCGCCGAGGCTCGGGTCGGCGAACAGTACCCGGGTGGTCTCGCCGGGGGCCGCGGCCGGGCGCACCGCGGTGACGGTGAGATCGGGGCGTTGCCCGGCGGCCACCCGGATCTGCTCCGCCACCGGCACAGCCGGACCGGTGGCGTCGGTGTGCAGCTGGTCGCGGTAGACGAGCTGCTCGATCGTCGGGGACAGTGCGTAGAGGCCGCCGCTGACCGCGGCGATCAGGATGAACGGGGCGACGAGGATGCCGGCGTAGAAGTGCAGCCGCAGCATCAGCGGGCGCAGCGCGGGCGCGGGCGCGGTGGGACGGTCCGGGCCGGAACGGGGTGGGACGGGACGATCCGTCCCGAGGTCGGTCGTGGACATGCGAATGCTCGTTTCGATCGTCGGTGGCGACGGCAGCGCGCAGCGCTCAGCGTCGGCAGGCGCAGCGTTGGCAGGCGCAGCGTTGGCAAGTGCGCAGCGCGCAGCGTCGGCACACGTGGGAAGACCGCCGCGGCGAACGGGCTGCGGCGGAACGGGATCGGGTCAGGCGGCGCGGGGCGGACCCCGGGTGCCGGCTTGCGCGGAAACGAGCACCCGCAGCACGAGACGTGCCCGGTGCGACGGCGTGGCCACCCACAGCGGCGCATGCGCCGGCGGCAGGGTGAGCACCGCGGCGACGATGCGCCGCAACACGCCGAGCGCCGCGGCACGGCCCTGCTCGGCCGCCCGGATCAGGGCGGCGGAGACGACGAGGGCCGCGGCGTGGGCGCCGAGCATCGCGGGCGAGAGCCCGAGGCCGTGGGCGTGCTCGGCGGTGAGGGTGAGGACGGTGTGACCGACGATCTGTCCGGCCCCCAGGGGGAGCACCAGGGCGGGCAGCAGCCGGGACGCCCGGATGGCGGACACCGCGGCGCCGAACGCGGCGCAGGCGGCGATCAACAGCACCACCGACGACTGGGACGGAATTCCGCCGCCCGCCAGTCCGTGGGCCGCGACGGAGACCGCGGCGGAGGTCGAACCCACGAACGCGCCACGCAGCTGCGTGGACGTCTGCGGGCGTGGATTCACGGTTGGGCACACTACCCGTCGTGACGACGGACCGGGCCGGCCCGGGTGCGCAACCGCAGCACCCGGGCCGGCCCGGTCCGGTGAGCGTCAGTGACCGCGCGGCTCGCGCAGGCTCGTTCCCTCGACGTTGCGGACCCGCTTGCGCTCCAGCATGACCAGCACGGCGCCCACCACGAAGGACACGATGCACGCCGGGCCGGCGATCCACGCCCAGCCCTCGAATCCGTACCCGGCGGCCACCAGCGTCAGCCCGAGCAGGAGCAGCCCGAGGCCCAGGAAGAAGTAGCCGGGCCACCCCTTGGAGTCGGTCAGGGCCTCGCCGGCATGGCTTCGCATCGTGCGGGCGTCGTCGGCCGGGAAGTCGCTGTCGGTCGTCAGATCCCTGTTGTGCGTCCGCCTGCCGTGCAACGGCTCGGCACCCGCCCGGGTCTCGTCGCTTCTCCGAAACTGGCTCTCGTGTTCCGTCACAGCCGCATCCTTTCCAGAAGTCGGGTCGGGCGAGCGCTGCGGCGCTCGGATTCGCCGACCGTGTCCTCCGTGTACCCGCTCCCCGGGCCGGGTATGCACCGGCCGGACCCGACGGTCCCCGTCCGGGGCCGCCGGTACTCGCCCGCAGACCTCGAGGGAGGAACCATGACCGACCAGCACCGGCCCCGAAATCCGGTCGAGCAATACCCGGCACCGGATCGCGAGCGGCAACCCGAGCTCGAGTATCCGGGCCTCACGTCCGACATGGTCTCGGCACCCGACCACGGCGAGCAGACCTATCGCGGCAGCGGCAGGCTCGAGGGCCGGCGGGCGCTGATCACCGGTGCCGACTCCGGGATCGGCCGGGCCGTCGCGATCGCCTTCGCCCGCGAGGGCGCCGACGTCGTCCTCAGCTATCTCGAGTCCGAGGAGGACGACGCCCGCGACACCGTGCGGTGGATCGAGGAGGCGGGCCGGCGCGCCGTCGCGGTGCCGGGCGACATCCGCGCCGAGGAACACTGCCGGCATCTGGTCGACACGGCGGTGCGTGAACTCGGCGGCCTGGACATCCTGGTGAACAACGCGGCGTTCCAGATGGTGCAGATGAACGGGATCGCCGACATCACGACCGAGCAGTTCGATCGCGTGCTGAAGACGAACCTGTACGCGTTGTTCTGGTTGTGCAAGTTCGGCGTCGAGGTGATGGAGCCGGGCTCGACGATCATCAACACGTCGTCGATCCAGGGGACGAGCCCGTCGCCGGAACTGCTCGACTATGCCACGACCAAGGCCGGCATCGTCGACTTCACCAAGGGGCTGGCGGCGGACGTCGCGCAGCGCGGAATCCGGGTCAATGCCGTTGCCCCGGGACCGATCTGGACGCCCCTGATCCCGGCCACCATGCCGCGGGAGAAATTCGAGTCCTTCGGTGACGACGTCCCGCTCGGCCGTCCCGGGCAACCGGCCGAACTGGCGCCGGCCTACGTCTTCCTCGCCTCGCAGGAGTCGAGCTACATCACCGGCGAGGTCATCGCCGTCACCGGCGGCAAGCCCTTCTCCTGACCCCCTTGTGGTGGCTGACCCACCCGTGGTGGCCGAATGTCACACGCGTTCGATTCGATCGACGCGGTGTGACATTCGGCCACCGCCACCCGGGTAGGAGGCGCGGGGGTCAGGCCTGGGCCCGCTCCCACACGCGGTGGGCGCCGAGCAGTTCGACGATCCCGGTGACCACCGCTTCCGGATCGTCGGCGGTGACCACACCCGGGGCCTCGGGGTGGACGGCGGCGTGCTCGAGTGCCTCGGTGCCGGTGCCCCACGTGCCGATCGCCTTGCAGTGCCGGAACGTCTCGTCGACCAGGATGCGCACGCGCGGATCGGCCGGGGCGCTCGCGAGCAGCAGCGCGTCGTACTCGACGGACCGGGCCGTGTCGAAGGTCCGCGAGATCGGCACCTCCTTGCGGCCGCCGTCGAGCTTGCCGCCGTGCGGGCCGATCACCAGCGGCACGGCCTTCGCGGCGGCCACCGCGGCGACGGCCTTGGCGACCTCGGCGACGTCGGCGCTGTCGTCCGCGACGATGCCGACCATCCGGCCCTCGATCGGCCAGGTCGCACCGACCTGGGACAGTGCCTCGCTGCGCAGCGGCTCCCCGTCGAACGACACCGTCGGCTCCGGTGCCGGCAGCCCCAGACCGGCCGCGACGGTGGCGCACAATCCGGCATCGATGTTCGCGAGCACGCGCAGGGCCCGCTCCTTGATCGCCTGCTCGAAGCACTTGCCGAGTTCGAAGGTGTAGGCGTCGGCCACGTGCTTCCGCTCGACCTCGGACAGGCTGGTGTAGAACAGCCGTGCCTGCGAGAAGTGGTCGTCGAACGTGCTCGGTGCCTCACGTTCCTTGACTCCCGCGGCGATGGGTGCCGGCACGTCGATGAACGCGGCCTCCTCGGCCCCGGCGAGGAACGGGCAGCCCGCCCCGAGCGAGTTGGGCCGGTACGGTGCCGCCCCGGGATGAACGCCGGTCTGGTGCATGCCGTCGCGCAGCATGTCGTTGACGGGCGCATGCGGCCGGTTGATGGGCAGCTGACCGAAGTTGGGACCGCCGAGCCGGCTGATCTGGGTGTCGAGATAGGAGAACAGCCGGCCCTGCAGCAGCGGATCGTCGGTGACGTCGATGCCCGGCACGAGGTGTCCGGGGTGGAAGGCGACCTGTTCGGTTTCGGCGAAGAAGTTCGTCGGGTTGGCGTTGAGCTGCAACGTCCCGATCACCTGCACCGGCGCGAGCTCCTCGGGGACGATCTTGGTGGGATCGAGCAGGTCGATGCCCTCGAACGTCTGCTCCGGGGTGTCGGGGAAGACCTGCACGCCCAGGTCCCAC
This sequence comes from Rhodococcus sp. 14C212, assembly GCF_011058195.1. Taxonomy (NCBI): domain Bacteria; kingdom Bacillati; phylum Actinomycetota; class Actinomycetes; order Mycobacteriales; family Nocardiaceae; genus Rhodococcus; species Rhodococcus sp. 14C212. The sequence goes on from NZ_JAALEH010000020.1 coordinate 29,377, forward strand.
TCCGGGTAGGCGCCGGCCTCGATGGCGTCGGCGAGGTCGCGGCGGTGGAAGTCCGGGTCGATCCCGCCGAGCAGCTGCGCCTCCTCCCACACCAGCGAGTGCACCCCCAGCCGCGGCTTCCAGTGAAACTTCACCAGCGACGTCTCCCCGTCGGCGTTGACCATGCGGAAGGTGTGGACGCCGAAGCCCTCCATCATCCGGTAGGAGCGGGGGATGCCGCGGTCGGACATGTTCCACAGGGTGTGGGCGGTGGCCTCGGTGTGGAGCGAGACGAAGTCCCAGAACGTGTCGTGAGCGCTCTGCGCCTGCGGGATCTCCCGGTCCGGATGCGGCTTGGCGGCGTGGACGACGTCGGGGAACTTGATCGCGTCCTGGATGAAGAACACCGGGATGTTGTTCCCCACCAGGTCGAACGTGCCCTCCTCGGTGTAGAACTTCGTCGCGAAGCCGCGCGTGTCGCGGACGGTGTCGGCGGAGCCGCGCGAGCCGAGCACGGTCGAGAAGCGGACGAACACGGGCGTCTCGGCGCCCTTCTGCAGGAACCCGGCACGGGTGATCTTCGAGGCGGCGCCGTTGGCCTGGAAGACACCGTGGGCCGCAGCGCCGCGGGCGTGCACCGCCCGTTCGGGGATGCGCTCGTGGTCGAAGTGGGTGATCTTCTCGCGGAAGTGGTGGTCCTGCAGCAGGGTGGGGCCGCGCCGACCGGCCTTGAGGGAGTGGTCGGTGTCCGTCAGCCGCGCGCCCTGCGCGGTGGTGAGGTACCGGCCCTGGGGCCCGCGCGCGCCGTCGGGCAGGTCTGCGGGTGTGCCGGTGGCAGTGACCGGGATGGGTTCACGCTGGTCGGGCTTGGCCGGCGGCGGGTCCGTCGGGGTGGTGGGTTCCTCGACCGGGACCTCGAAACCGGCGGGCGAGCCGGGAACCGGCGGATTCTTCTCGAACACTGCGATGCTCCGTTCGATCGAGACGGGGGACGTTCACGTCTCGACCGAGTTGCCCCGCACGTCCGTTCCCAAACATCGGCCGGGGCGCGTCAGGCCTCGGCGTGCGCCGGGGTGGCGACCCACCGGTCCGTGGCGGCGTCGTATCGGGCCAGGCCCGCCTCGGCGAATCGCGCAAGCCACCCGGTCATCGGCCAGCGCCCCCAGTGTCGGTGGAAAACTGCTGCGTTGTAAAGGATCTCGTGCAGATGCTCGACGGGCGGGTCGGAGACCGGATGGTGCTGATGGAAGGCGTGCGCGCCGCCGATCCAGCGCAGCCCGACCCCGGCCCGCGCGGCGCGCTGGGCGAAGTCGGTGTCCTCACCCCCGTACCCGATGTAGTCGGTGCAGAAGCCGCCGACGGTGGTCCATGTCTCGCGGGTCGCCGCGAAGGACAGAGACCAGAACAGGTCGTACTCGTCGCCGACGTGGATCGCGCCGGCGGGCGGGTCCGGCCGCGCGGGGTGCGGGTTCACGTTCCGGCCGAGGCGGGTGAGGTCGTACCCGCCGGGCCCCGGCGGCGGCAGGTAGGTCACCGGGCCGCACAGCAGCGCGTCGCGGTGCTGTGGATCGCCCGCGGCCCGCTCGTACAGCCCGAGCAGGCCCGCGGAGGGGATGCAGTCGACATCGAGGAACACCAGCAGGTCGGCGCCGCGGGCCAGGGCGCGTTCGGCGCCGAGATTGCGGGCGGCGGACAGTCGCAACGGCCCACCTGCGGTGGGCAGTCGCAACGGCCCGCCTGCGGTGGGCAGTCGCAACGGCCCGCCTGCGGTGGGCAGCCATTCCGTGTGAGCAGGGTAGCCCTCCGACTCGATCAGGGGCGCGACGGCCGGGTCCCCCATCGAAACCACCACGTGGTCGTCCGGGGCCCGCTCGCTGCGTGCCAGGCCGCGCAGCTGCAGCCGCAGGTGCGCGTGCCGGCCGGCGACGAGGGTGATCACGGTCGTTCTCATCGCGGCGCCACCCTCGCGGCGACCTCCTCGAGCACCGCGGCGGCGCGCGCGGCGGCCCCCTCGGTGCGCCATCGGGACCACTGCGCAGGGTCGAGCCGCCGTGCCCGGCGCAGCAGTTTCGGCCAGTCGTCGGGGTGCGGCCAGGTCGGCAGGGTTACCGCCAGCCCGGCCCGGCCGAGCGCGTCGGCGGTGGCGCACTGCTCGTCGTACGGCCGGGGCTCGGCGACGACGATCGCCGGCCGCCGTGCCGCGGCGATGTCGGCGACGGAGTTCTGCCCGGCGTGGCCGACGACGACGTCGGCGCGGCTCAGGGCGGGCCACGGATCGTCCACCCACGGACCGCCCGGCACGCCGACACCGTCCCACGCGTAGCCGGGATGACGCTCGGCCAGCTCGTGCAGGCACTCGGCCGACAGGGACGAGCCGCCGCTGCCGCTCAGGACCAGGACCCGGGGCCGGTCCCCGGGGCCGGGGCACGCGACGGGCCGGCCGTCGAACCGGCTGATGCCGCCGACATAGGTGGTCTTGTCCGCGTACGGACGCAGGTACGCCGGGTCGTACACCTCCCGCGGCCACGGCGCGACGATGTGTTCGGCCGCGCGGTATCCCAGCCGGTGCGGGGTGTCGGCGCGCTCGCCCGGCATGGCCACAACCACGACGGGGACGCCCAGCAGCCGGGCGAACACCGTGACCTCGACCGACACGTCGACCACCAGCAGCCGGGGCCGGGCCGTGGCGACCCAGTGCGCCAGTGCCGCCATCCGCTCGCGCAGGCCGCGGTCGTGCCGGGGGACCCAGTGCAGCAGCCCGCCGGCGGTGGGATCCTCGGCGGTGCCGGCGGCCTCGTCGTCGCGGGGCAGTTCCACGACGTCGGCGAAGACGTCCGCGAAGCCGCCCAGCGGGGCCGAGCACAGGGCGGTCACGGGTTCACGCGTGCGGGCGCAGATCGAGGCCGCGCGGGTGCGGTGCCCGTGCCCGTGGTGGTGGATGTAGTAGCCGATCACGCCGGGCACCGCCGGACGATCGGGCCGGGACGGGCGGGCGCCGCGCACAGGCGGCGGTACAGGCCGAGGTAGGAGTCCACCATGGTGCGTTCCGAACAGAACGTCTCGGCGCGCCGGCGGGCGTCGCGCCGGGACAGCCGGACCGCGTGGGGGACGGCCGCCGCCAGCGCGGCCACGTCGCCGGGGGCGACGAGGCGGCCGCTGCGCCGGTCGAGCACCTCGGGGATGCCGCCGCGCGCGAAGGCGACGACGGGTGTGCCGCACGCGAGGGACTCGGCCACGACGAGGCCGTACGGTTCGTCCCACTGCGGGGTGACCAGGGTGGCGGCCGACCGGCCCACCGCGGTCGCAAGTTCCTGCTGCGGCAGGTGGCCCAGATAGGTGACGCCGTCGCCGAGGTGCGGGGCGATGTGCCGGGTGAAGTAGTCCTCGTCGCTGACCGGACCGGCGAGCCGCACGTGCGTTCCCGCGCGCCGGGCCGCCTCGATCGCCAGGTGGGCGCCCTTCTCGGGGACCAGGCGGCCGAACCAGATCAGCGACGGACCACCCGAGCCCGGCGGCCACGTCGCGAGGTCGACACCGTTCGGCACGACGGTGATCGGCGCGGCGACGGCGTGCGCCCAGGCCGCGGCGGTGTGCCGGCTGACGGCCGCGAAGTGGGCCGGGCCGCCGCCGGGGACGGCGAGCGCCGACTCGAGCCACGGCGTCGGCGGGGTGTGCAGGGTGGTCAGCATCGGGGTGCGCAGCGTCGCGGCCATCGCCGGCGGCAGGTAGTGGAGGCTGTGGTTGTGGATCACGTCGAACGAGCCGGCGAGCGGGCCGGCCAGTTCCAGCATCAGGGACAGGTAGGCGTGATGGGCGTCGAGGAACGTTTCCGGCGGCATCGACACGTCGCTGCGCGCCGCGGGGCTGGGCGTGAAGGTGCGCACCTCGAGGAACGAGGCGGGCAGCGTGACATCGGAGCCGGTGGCGGCGAACAGCGTCACCCGGTGGCCCTCGGCGCCGAGCGCCCGGGTCAGGTGCCACACGTGGGCCTCGAGTCCCCCGGCGAAGGGCTGGGCGACGGGGAAGCGGTGGGACGCGATGAGGGCGATGCGCAGCGGACGGTCGATCACGACAGCGCCCGTTCGTAGATCGTGTGGTGCGCCCGGGCCAGGGACCGGCGCTCGACCATCCGCTGCGCCCAGTCGCTGTGGGGCCGCCTGCCGCTGTGGTACAGGGCGCGCACCGACTCGGCCAGGGAATCCGGGTCGAAGGACTGCTCGTCGAAGGTGAACACCTGGCAGGGCCGTTGCTGGTGGTAGAAGCCACAACTGGGGGCGATGACCGCCGTGCCGAGATCGTGGCAGGCCTCGAGCCAGCCGGAATGGGTGCCGAACCGGTACGGCAGGACGGACACCGACAGCGAGGACAGGTACTCCCACAGCTCGTCGTCGGAGAAGTACCGGTGCACGCGCACGTCGACCCCCGGCCGGTCGCCGAAGGCGAGGATCCTCGCCCCGGCCTCGGGGGCGTACCAGTGGTTGTCCGGATCGAAGATCTCGTCGTGGACGTTGATCCGCAGCTGCGCTCCGGGCAGTTCGCGGACGGTCCGCGCCAGGGTGTCGAGGACGGGGAAGACGTCCATGTTGGCGCGCAGGCTCTTCGCGTGCACCCCGACGACGAACGGCTCGTCCGGCGACCGGGACGCACGCGCGAACCAGGGCTGTTCGACCACGTGCGGATGGGGCAGGACGGTGGGGGTGCGGCCCCACGTCGCCTCGATGCGTGCGGCGGCGCCCTCGGTGAGCGTGATCAGCTCGGTGGCGGCGGGGATCAGGACGTCGAGCTGCTTGTTGTGGATGCCCGGCGTGGGATGGTGCGGGTTGCGCAGGTCGTGCACGGTGTAGACGAGCGGGATGTCGTGGTCGGCCAGTTCCGCGACCACGTCCTGCAGGGCCTCCGGTTCGATCGCGTCGAAACCGAAGTGGATGTGGAACACGTCGAACTCGGTGTGGTGGGCGGCGATCCATCCCGGCTCGAGCATGAGGGGCGGCCACCATCCGCCCGGCACCTTACGTCCGTCGGCGGGCACCGGATCGGGAAGCCGGACCACCTTGTCGCCCCCGTGCGGTCCGGCGAGGTGCCGGACGTAGACGTGCGACGCGGGCACCGAGGCCACTCGAATCATGTTCCCACCCTCCCCGTGACAACCGTTGCGGCCGGCCACGGGCGAGGTGGCCGGCCACGACGGGCGTCTACCCGTTCGGCGGGGATCCCACACCTTGCCCGACGGGCGACGAGAACGGAGGCCCGCCGCGGGGGCGGGGTGGACATATTCGGGGGCCGGAGGTTTCGACCGCGCGCCAGTGGGCACAACGGTTCCGGGCCGACCCGTAGTCCGGATGCGTGCCGGCCAAGGTGCCCCGGGTTGAACTCGACAGCCCGGGGCGCCGAACTCTCTCGGCGTGCGGGCCGATCAGCGGGTGAAGCGCTCGACGCCGGCGCCGGGCCGCCACAGGTCCACGTACATGTGCTCCCCGTCCACCGACGTGAGCACCGCCTCGGCCAGGCCGAGTTCGAACACGTGCATCGGTCCCGGCGGCACCTCCTCCGGGTAGGCGGCAAGCACGGCCGCCTTCTCCTCGTCGTGCAACTCCCGGGCCCGGCCGGCGACCTTCGCGTCGCCCCCTGTCATCGAGTGGTGCCCCGGATTCGAATGCAGGGCGTAGCGCGGGTCGCGCTGCAGATCGCGCGCCTTCCTCGCGCCGGGCATCGAACCGAGCACCAGCCGGCCGCCGACGATCTCGACCTCCGTCCCGCTGACGCGGGGCGAGCCGTCCCGCCGCACCGTCGCCAGGACGTGATGCTTGTGCGCCTGCAGTCGTGCGGCGATCGCCTTCGCCAGATCCGGTGCCTGCTCGGAGAACTCGTCCCATGTACTCATGGCTCCAGCATGCCCCCGTATCACTGACATCTGAGTGTCAGTGATTTTTGCGTAGGCTGCGGACATGCGATCGGCACGTCTGCTCGCGATGATGCTCCGGCTCCAGGGCAGCGCGGGCCTGACCGCGCGGCAACTCGCGGACGACCTCGGCGTGTCGGTGCGCACCGTGTACCGCGACGTCGGTGCCCTGTCCGCCGCGGGGGTCCCGGTGTGGACCGAGAGCGGGCCGGGTGGCGGCATCCGCCTGCTCGACGGGTGGCAGTCCCGGCTGAGCGGGCTCACCAGCGACGAGAGCGCCGCGCTGATGCTGCTGGGGGTGCCCACCCTCGCCGCCGACCTCGGGGTGGAGCTCGACGCGGCACGCGGCAAGCTGCTCGGGTCCATGCCGGTCACCCTGCGCAGCGCCGCCCAGGCCTGGCGCGACCGGGTACACGTCGACGTCCCCGGCTGGTTCGCCGCACCGCGCGACAACACGCACCTGCCGGCGGTCGCGTCCGCCGTGTTCGACGAGCGTCGCCTGCGCATCCGCTACCGGCGCGGCGAGCGGACCGTGGCCCGCACCCTCGACCCGCTCGGGCTCGTCGCCAAGGCCGGGGTCTGGTACCTCGTCGCCGCCCACACCGGTCACGTCCGCACCTACCGCGTCGGGCGCATCGCGTCCGCCACGGTGCTCGACGCTCCCGCGCACCGCCCCGGCGGCTTCGACCTGCCCGCCTACTGGGCGGCGTCCGCGGCGGAGTTCGACCGGGCCCTGCGCACGTTCGCCTGCACGGTCCGCCTCACCCCGGCCGCGTGGCGGCGCCTGCCCCGCGTGGTGGGCGCCGACGCCGCCGACGTCGAGCCGGGCCCGCCGGACGCGGACGGGCGGGTTCGGGTGGAGCTGCTGCTCGAGACCGAGGAGGTGGCGCTCGACCAGCTCCTCGCGCTCGGCGGCGGGGTCGAGGTCGTGGCCCCGCCGTCGTTGCGGGCCACCCTCCGCGCCGCCGGAGAGACGCTGGCCCGCTGCAATTCGTGACGCGGGCGAGAGGGCCGAGGGGACTCGGCGGACGGGGCCACCGGGCGCCGGCGCCGCGGGCGCTGCCCGTGGCCGGGCGGGGTGCCCCGGCAAGGAGCCGGACCGAAGGCGAAAACTGTTCTGCGCGAACGGGTACCGGGGTGCGGCGGGGTGCGCGGAATGCTCAGCGCACGAGCTTCCACTTGTGCTCGTGCCGGTAGAACGTGGACCGCTTCACCGCCCGGAGGTTGGCCACCCCGTCACGGGTGAGCAGGGCGCCGGGCGAGCCGAGCTGGACGGCGCGTCCGGTCACCCAGCGGTAGCCACCGAACCAGCGCGGCCGGTCGATCGCGGCCCGCAGGCCCGGCATGTCGGGGATCGGCTCGATCCGCACGCCCGGGGCGACCCCGCTGAACAGGCGAGTGTCGTCCACGTACGCCTCGCCGACGAGCTCGCCGACCTCACCCTCGACGAGGGCACGCCCGACGAGGGCGATGCCGGCGTCGTCCCGGATGAGCGGCACCGGCCGGGCCACGCCGTGCAGGGCGACGGTCGCGGCCTTGGACCCGAACCGCAGCCCGTAGGCCTCGGCGGCCGGGGTGCGCCGCTCGGGGACGTAGGCCAGTTCGATGCCGAGCCGCTCCGTGCGCATCATCCGGGTCAGCGCCGCGGCGAAGGCGGCATCCCCGCCCACCACCACGAGCCGGGGATCCTCGACCGACTCGAGATGCGCGAACACGTCCTCGAAGTCGTCCTTGCCGGGAAGCACGGGGGCGGTCAACGTGGTCAGGGACGTCAATGTCAACGGCAGCGGGGCGTCACCGCACTTGAGCACAACGGGGGTCAAGAGCACTCCTCTCGCGGCCGACGATGATCCGTTCACTCTAGTCACGACGGGCCCCGCCGCCGGGCGCCCGAACGTGGCACGGTGAGTCGGGCGGATTCTCGGTCCCCCTCACAGACGGGACGGCGACCGGCGGACGCCGGAGGCAGCGCCGCGGGCGTGGTCCGCTAGACTGTCCCCCCGGCTTCTGTTCTGTGACGGCAGAACCCTGCAGGCGGAGGGCGCCCGCACGTCGACACCCTAGGAGACAGCGAAATGCCGGCAATCGTCCTGATCGGCGCCCAGTGGGGCGACGAGGGCAAGGGCAAGGCCACCGATCTGCTCGGTGGCCGGGTGCAGTGGGTGGTGCGCTACCAGGGGGGCAACAACGCCGGCCATACCGTCGTCCTCCCCAACGGGGAGAATTTCGCGCTGCACCTGATCCCTTCCGGCATCCTCACACCCGGCGTCACCAACGTGATCGGCAACGGCGTGGTCGTGGACCCGGGCGTGCTGCTCGACGAGCTGGCCGGCCTCGAGAACCGCGGGGTCGACACCACGAACCTGCTGCTCAGCGCCGACGCGCACCTGATCATGCCGTACCACGTGGCCATCGACAAGGTCACCGAACGCTTCCTCGGCGCCAAGAAGATCGGCACCACCGGCCGCGGCATCGGCCCGTGCTACCAGGACAAGATCGCCCGCGTGGGCGTCCGCGTCGCCGACGTCCTCGACGAGAAGATCCTCACCCACAAGGTCGAGGCCGCCCTGGAGTTCAAGAACCAGGTGCTGTCGAAGATCTACAACCGCAAGGCCCTCGACCCGCAGCAGGTCGTCGACGAGGTGCTCGGCCAGGCGGAGGGTTTCAGGCATCGCATCGCCGACACCCGGCTGCGCCTGAACCAGGCCCTCGAGGCCGGCGAGACGGTGCTGCTCGAGGGATCGCAGGGCACGCTGCTCGACGTCGACCACGGCACCTACCCGTACGTGACGTCGTCGAACCCCACGGCCGGCGGCGCGGCGGTCGGGTCGGGCATCGGCCCCAACCGGATCGGTACGGTGCTCGGCATTCTCAAGGCCTACACCACCCGCGTCGGTTCGGGTCCCTTCCCGACGGAACTGTTCGACGAGCACGGCGCCTACCTGGCCAAGACCGGCGGCGAGGTCGGCGTCACCACCGGCCGGGCCCGGCGCTGCGGCTGGTTCGACGCCGTGATCGCCCGCTACGCGACCCGCGTCAACGGCATCACCGACTACTTCCTCACCAAGCTCGACGTGCTGTCGAGCCTCGAGACCGTGCCGATCTGCGTCGGCTACGAGGTGGACGGGGTCCGCGTCGACGAAATGCCGATGACGCAGACCGACATCCACCACGCCACACCGATCTACGAGGAGATGCCCGGCTGGTGGGAGGACATCTCCGACGCCCGCAGCTTCGAGGACCTGCCGAAGAACGCACAGAACTACGTGCTGCGGCTCGAGGAGCTTTCGGGCGCGCGCATGTCGTGCATCGGCGTCGGCCCGGGCCGCGACCAGACGATCGTGCGGCGCGACATCCTGGGCTGAAACCCGCTGCGGCTGCCCGTCAGAACAGGGTCGGATCGTCGAAGCCGGGGGCGTGCTCGAGCGCGAGCAGCTCCCGCTTCGTGACGGTGCTGCCGGGTGCGGAGAAGCCGCCGATGCCGCCGCCCGCGGCGAGGATCCGGTGGCACGGCACGACGAGCGGAACGGGGTTGCGCCCCAAGGCCTGCCCGACGGCCTGCGCTCCGGCCGGCCGGCCGATCCGGGTGGCCACCTCGCCGTAGGTCGCCACCGTCCCGGGACCGACCGTGCGTGCGAATTCGTAGACCGCGGTGTCGAATTCGGACACATTCTGGTAGTCGACGGGAACCCAGCGCAGGTCGTCCGGGGTGCCGGCGAGATGCGCAGCGACGGCATCGATCACGGGCTGCACGGAGGCCGGGGCCGGGCGCTCGATCGCGCCCGGGAAGCGGTCGAGCAGTTCGTCGCGCGTCGGCTCGGGTGCGGTCTCGGGCAGTTGCAGGCCGACGATGCCGGCTGCGGACCACACGAGCCCACACGTGCCGACGGCGGTGTCGAAGAGGGTGTAGCCGAGGGTGGTCACGTCGTCAGTATGGACTGGCCCGGGGACAGGCGGCCACTTCACCGACTGGCCTGCGATACTGGACTGGTGATCACGCGTGCGATCGGAGCCGGCTCCCTGGCCCGCGACCTCGGCAACTGGCAGGACACCGCCGATCGGCGGCCCACGTACCGGGCCCTCGCGGACGGAATCCGCCTGCTGGTGCACGACGGTCGCGTCCCCCTGGGCGTGGCGCTGCCCAGCGAACGCGAGCTCGCCGCCGCGCTGGCACTGAGCCGCACCACCATCACCTCCGCGTACACGGCGCTGCGCGAGGCCGGGTACCTGCGCAGCCGGCAGGGCGCGCGCAGCACCGTCGCGCTGCCGTCCGGCCGGACCGCCGCCCCGGCGCGGGCCGCCGGTCCCGGCCCCGCCCGGGCGTCCGAGACCGTGGACCTGAGCTACGCGTCCATGCCCGCGCCCGCCGCCGAGATCGAGTCCGCCTACGCGGCCGCGTTGCGCTCGGTGCCGGCCTACCTCGACTCGCACGGCATGGAGCCGATCGGCGTGGCCCCGCTGCGCGAGGTCATCGCGCGGCGCTACCGGGACCGTGGCCTGCCGACCGAGGCGGACCAGATCATGGTCACCTCCGGCGCGCAGCACGCGCTGCGCCTGCTGCTCGGCGTGCTCACCGACGCCGGCGACCGCGTGATCGTCGACCATCCCACGTATCCCAATGCGCTCGAAGCGATCCGGCGGCACGGGGCGCGGCCGGTCGTGGTGCCGGTGCGGCCCGAGGGCGGCGCCGACGCCGGCTGGGACCTGGAGGGCCTGCGCAGCGCCGCGCGGCAGACGGCGGCGCGAATGGCATTCCTGATCCCGGACTTCCACAGCCCCACCGGGCTGTGCATGGGTGTGCAGGGCCGGGCCGAACTCGTGCGGATCGCCGAGGAGACCCGCATGACGCTGGTCGTGGACGAGACGATGGTGGACCTGTGGCTGGACACCCCACCGCCCCCCGCCGTCGCCTCGTACGGGGCGGACCGGTCCGTCGTGACGGTGGGATCCACCGGGAAGTCCCTGTGGGGCGGGCTCCGGGTGGGCTGGATCCGTGCCGACCGGTCCCTGATCACGCGGCTCGTGGGGGCGCGCTCCGCCGTCGACCTCGGCACGCCGGTGATGGAGCAGCTCGCCGCGGCGCACCTGCTCGGCGACGTCGAGGGCCTGCTCGAGCGGCGGCGCGGACAGCTGCGCCGCCGGCGCGCGGCGATGCTCGACGCGCTCGGCGAACACCTGCCCGACTGGCAGTACACGGTCGGGCCGGGCGGGATGTCGCTGTGGGTGCGGATGCCCACGCCGGTGTCGACGGCCCTCGCGGCGACCGCCCCGAATCACGGCGTGGTCCTCGCCGCCGGACCGCGGTTCGGGGTGGAGGGCGCGTTCGAGCGATTCCTCCGGCTCCCGTACGCACGGGAGGTCGACGAGGTGCGCCGGGCGGTGGCGTCCGTGGCCTCGGCGTACGACGCGCTCGCCCGCGGCCGGGACCTCGCGGAACCACACCTCGTGGTCTGATTCGGGGGTGGCCGGACGGGGCCCGGGAACCGGTCCGCGGCGTTATGCTCGAGGGGTACGCACGGGCGGTCACGCCGTTGTGGCCGTCCGCGAGCCGCCACTTCGGACGGATGCGAGAGCGACTGTGGCCGAAAAGGATCCGTACGCGACGCAGCGCGACATCGGGTTCGACCTCGCTGCCGAACTCGCCGCGGCCGGATTCGACGACGCGCGCGAGATCGGGCGCGGCGGATTCGGTGTCGTCTACCGCTGCTACGAGACCGCGCTCGACCGCCCGGTCGCGGTGAAGGTCCTCACCTCCCACATGGACACCGACAACCTCGAGCGGTTCCTGCGCGAGCAGCGCGCCATGGGACGGCTGTCCGGGCATCCGAACATCGTCAACGTCCTGCAGGTCGGCACCACCGAATCCGGGCGCCCGTACCTCGTGATGCAGTACCACCCGCGCGACTCGCTCGACGCGCAGCTGCGCCGCTCCGGACCCCTCCCGTGGGCCGAGGTGGTACGGATCGGCATCAAGCTGGCCGGCGCCCTCGAGACCGGCCACCGCGTCGGCATCCTGCACCGCGACGTCAAGCCGGCCAACATCCTGCTCACCGAGTTCGGCGAGCCGCAGCTGACGGACTTCGGGATCGCCCGCATCAGCGGGGGCTTCGAGACGGTGACGGGGGAGGTGACCGGGTCGCCGGCGTTCACGGCCCCGGAGGTGCTCAGCGGCCGCGTGCCCACCCCCGTCTCGGACGTCTACAGCCTCGGCGCCACGCTGTTCTGCGCGCTGACCGGGCACGCGGCATTCGAACGGCGCAGCGGCGAGCGGGTCGTGACGCAGTTCGTGCGGGTGACCACCCAGCCCGTCCCGGACCTGCGCGAGCAGGGCGTCCCGGACGGATTGTCCTCGGCGATAGAGCGTTCCATGTCGGTGGACCCGCAGGCCCGGCCCGCGACCGCCGCCGAGTTCGGGGAGCTGCTGCGCGAGGTGCAGGCCGACGAGGGGCTGCCGGTGGACGAGCTGCCGGTGGCCGGGGAACTCGAGCCGGGCTCGGAGCCCGGTCACCCTCCGTCGCCGTCCGTGGCGGAGCGGCGGAGCACCTATCGGTCCGGCGTGCGGGCCACGACCCCCCCGGTGCCGGCGACCCGGTTCCGGCCGCCGTCGACCACACGCCGGCTCGTGCCGCGGCGGCGCCTGCTCGCCGTCCTCGACACCGAGCAGCGCCGGAAACTGACCGTCATCCACTCGCCGCCGGGATTCGGCAAGACCATGCTGGCACTGCAGTGGCGCTACGTGCTCACCGAGAGGAACGTGCCCGTCGCCTGGCTCAACGTCGACCACGACGACAACAACGTGGTGTGGTTCCTGACCCACCTCGTCGAGTCGATCCGACAGGTGCGGCCCTCGCTGGCCCGCGAGCTCGGCCAGGTGCTCGACGAACACGGCGACGAGGCCGAACGTTACGTGCTCACCTCGCTCATCGACGAGATCCACAGAGCCGGTGAGCGACTCGTCGTCATCATCGACGACTGGCATCGGGTCGACGACCCCGCGACGGTCGCGGCGATGGCATTCCTGCTCGACAACGGCTGCCACCACATGCAGCTCGTGGTGGTCGGCCGGACCCGCGCGGGACTGCCGACGAGCCGGATGCGGGTCCGCGACGAGCTCGTCGAGATCGACTACGAGGCATTGCGATTCGACGAGTCCGAGGCGCGGACCTTCCTCGTCGATCTCGCCGGCCTGGAACTCGACGACCACGAGGTCGCCGACCTGACCGCCGCCACCGACGGGTGGGCGGCCGCGTTGCAGCTCGCGGCGGTGTCGCTGCGCGGGCGCGAGGACCCCGGGGAACTGATCTCCCACCTGTCCGGCCGGCACCGGGCGATCGGCGACTTCCTCGCCGAGAACGTGCTCGAGTCGCTGCCCGCGGACGACGTCGAGTTCCTGCTCACCACCGCGGTGACCGAACGCATCTGCGGCAGCCTCGCCACCGCGCTCACCGGGCACGAACGCGGTCAGGCCCTGCTCGAGGACCTCGAGGACCGGGACCTGTTCCTGCACCGGATCGACGAGGACGGCCGCTGGTTCGGGTATCAGCCGCTGTTCGCCGAGTTCCTCCGGCAGCGGCTCGAACGGGAGCACCCCGAGCGCATCCCGGCCCTGCACCGGACCGCGTCGGAATGGTACGAGAGCCATGCGATGGTCGGCGAGGCGGTCGACCACGCCCTCGCCGCGGGCGACGAGGAACGCGCCGTCGACCTCGTCGAGAAGAACGGGCGCCGCATGATCGAGCACGGGCACGCCACCACGCTGCTCGGGCTCGTCGCCAAACTGCCGCGCCGCACCGTGGCGAACCGGATCCACCTGCAGCTGTCGATCGCGTGGGGGAACATTCTGCTGCACCGCTCGGCGCCGGCGCTGCACGCGTTGGACGTGGTCGAGGCGGCGGTCGCGGCCGACGGCGTGAACGCCGAGGAGGCGGCCGACATCGCCGTCGAGGTCGAGGTCGTGCGCAGCATCGTCGCCCTGCGCCGCGACCGCTTGGAGCGCGCCGACGATCTCGTCGAGCACTGCCTGGCCCGCGCCGCCACGCTGCCGCCGCTGGTGATCTCGTCCGGGCTCAACGTCGCCACGTTCGCCGCGGTCTACCGGGCCGACTACGACGAGGTGGTTCGGCTGCAGCAGGTGGCGCAGCCGTACCACGAACTCAACGAGGGTCCCTACAACACCATGCACGCTCGCGCCCTGCTGGGGCTGGCCGCGGTCGAGCAGCTCGACGTCGCCGGGGCCGAGGAGCATTTCCGTGCGGGACTGCGCGCGGCGCGGCGCATCGGCCGGCACTCGTCGGCCGCGATGCTGGCCGGGTCGATCCTCGGCGAGCTGCTCTACGAGCGGGGCGAGCTCGACGAGGCCGAGCGGCTGCTCGACGACGGCTACGCCCTCGGCTCGGAGGGCGGCGTCGTGGATTTCAAGATCTCGCGGTACGTCGTCGGCGCCCGGCTCAAGGCGGTGCGCGGCGACCGCGCGGCGGTGGTGTCGCGACTGGCGGACGGTGCCCGCGCGGCCGCCGCCATGAACCTGGAGCGGCTCGCGGCGGCCGTCGAGAACGAACGCGTCCGGCTCGGTCTCGGACCGCTGCCGGCGGCGCCGCGGCAGCAGCCGGTCGCGTACGGGACGCGGCCGCGCCCCGACCACGGCACGGCGGCGTGGACCGCGCAGCTCGAGGAGGCCACGGCCATCCGGGGGCTGCTCGCCGACCCCACGCCGGAGAACACCGAGCTGGCGTGCCGGTGGGCCGGCGAGTGGGTGCAACTGCTGCGCGGCAGCCGCCGGGAACGGAGACTGCTGCGCGCGGAGCGGCTCGAGGTGGCGTGCCTGGCCGCGGCCGGGCACGACGAGGAAGCGGCGACCCTGCTGGCCTCCGTCGCCGCGCGGTGCGAACACGCGGGTCTGCGCCGGTTCCTGCCGGACGGCGGCCCGCTCGTGCTCGACGTCGCGCGCCGGCTCGCGGACGAGCTCACCGCGGGCAGGGGCCGCGCCGGTCGCCCGGACGTGTCCCCGGCGTTCCTGCAGGACGCGGTCGACACGGGCGCCGTGCACCTCCTGTAGGCGCCTGCGGCGCCGGTGTGTCCTTCGGGCCGTCAGGGCAGCCCGAAGGACACACCGGCAGCTCCGCTGCCTAGCGCCAGACGGAGTCGATGTCGGTGGCCTCGCCGGCCGGCGCGGCCGGAGGGCCCGCCGGGGTACGGGAGAACCGGGGCGCCGGGGCGTGCTGGGTGACGCCGTCGAGCTCGATCAGCGAGCCGCGGGCCGCGATGTGCGGGTTGGCCGGGGCCTCGCCGAACGTGAGCACCGGGGAGACGCACGCGTCGGTTCCGTCGAAGATCGCGGCCCACTCGTCGCGGGTCTTGGACAGGAACTTCTCGGTGAACAGCTTCTTCATCTGCGGCCACGCCGAGGTGTCGAGCTGCTGCGGCAGTTCGGCCGGATCGAGCTCGAGGCCCTGCAGCAGCAGCGCGTAGAACTGCGGCTCGATGGAACCGACTGCCATGTACCTGCCGTCGGCGGTCTCGTACACGTCGTAGAACGGCGCGCCGGTGTCGAGGAGGTTCACGCCGCGCTCGTCCGACCACACGCCGCGGCCGCGGAACGCCCACATCATGTGCGAGAGCGCCAGCGCGCCGTCGACCATCGCGGCGTCGACGACCTGCCCCTTGCCGGAACTCTGGCGCTCGACGAGGGCGGAGAGGATGCCGAAGATCAGGAACATCGAGCCGCCGCCGAAGTCGCCGACCATGTTCAGCGGCGGCACCGGCCGCTCACCCTTGCGCCCGATGGCGTGCAGCACGCCCGTCAGCGAGATGTAGTTGATGTCGTGGCCGGCGGCGTGGGCGAGCGGGCCCTCCTGGCCCCAGCCGGTCATCCGCCCGTAGACCAGGCGCGGGTTGCGGGCCAGCGCGACGTCCGGGCCGAGGCCCATGCGCTCGGTCACACCCGGGCGGAAGCCCTCGATGAGGACGTCCGCGCGCTCGACCAGCCGGAGGACCTTCTCGACCTGCTCGGGATCCTTCAGGTTGGCCTCGACGACGCGGCGGCCGCGCTGGATCTGGTCGCGGTGACCGGCGGGCGGGATCAGGCCCGGCCGCTGCACGCACACGACGTCGGCGCCGAGGTCGGCGAGCAGGGTGGCGGCGTGCGGGCCGGGGCCGAGTCCCGCGAACTCGACGACGCGGATACCCGCGAGCGGACCCTTCTTCTCAACAGCTTCTGCGGACACTCGTCGAACCTCACTCGGGGTGCGTTGGGATCATTCCCCGAGGAGGCTACCTTAGCGATCGCTAGAATGTGTCGAGGGTCATGGCGCGCGGCTATCCCTCGTACAGGTCCCCCTCGTTCAGCCGGGTGGCCTCGAACGCCTCCTCGAGGGTGTCGTGCCGGTACACCGAGACGACATGGTCGCCCACCACCCGGAATGCGATCGCCTCCTCGCGCGGGTGCTCCGGATCGGCCGCCCACGTGGCGGTCTCCTCGACCACGACGATCCCCTCGTGCACGAACATCCGGCCGGGCCGGAACGTCACGCCCGCCGTCGTCGCCCACTCCCGCAGTTCGTCGAGGCCCTGGTCCTCGTCGTCGTCCCCGGTGGGGAGCACGATGTCGTCGCTCGACAACGCCAGCAGGGTCTCGATGTCGTTGGAATTGACAGCGTCGTGCCAGGCCAGGACGGTCGCGATCTCGGAGGTGCTCATACGAGCAGATGCTAGTACCCCGGCCCCGCCACACACGGGTTGCCGCAACCTTGCCTGGCCGCGGGGTGAGGCGCACAGTGGTTCCCATGACGATCAGCGGTCAGCTCGTGAGCTTCCTGCCCAGTACCGATCTCGACATCTCGGAGATGTTCTACGTCGACACCCTCGGCTTCGAGAAGCTGTCCCGGGACCACTTCACGCTGATTCTGGACGCGGGCGGCGGCTCGCCCGTACGGGTGACGCTGGTGCAGTCCCGCGCCGATACGGGTTACACCGCCCTGGGGTGGCGGGTACCGAACCTGAACGAGACCGTCGGCACGCTGCGCGCCAAGGGCGTCGAATTCATCCGGTACAACGGCATGGCCCAGGACGAACACGACGCGTGGACGTCACCCGAGGGCATGCGGGTCGCGTGGTTCCGCGACCCCCACGGAAATGTGCTGTCGCTGATGGAGGCCACCGGCTAGGGCCGGCGTCGCCGCGAGGGGGCGGTTCTCGTCGACGCCACCCGCACGATGCCGCGACAACGTCCCCCTCGGCGCAACCGCGACCTCGTCAGCTGCACCCGCTGGTGCTGCCGCACGACGGACAGGCGTGGCAGGAACCCGAGCGCTGCATCTGCACCCCGCACTGCATGCAGTACGGCGCGTCGCTGTGGCGGGCGCGGCCCTGCCGGGTGTCGGCCACCGCGTCGTCGAGGACGGGCGCGCTGCGCTCGGCACCGGTGCGGATGCCGAGTTCGGCCCGCTCGTCCGCGTCGAGGTACTCCACCGCCAGGCGCCGGAAGATGTAGTCCAGGATCGACGTCGCGATCCGAAGGTCCGGATCGTCGGTGATGCCCGCCGGCTCGAACCGCGTACTGGTGAACGCGTTGACGAACGTACGCAACGGAACCCCGTACTGCAGGCCGTAACTGACCGCCATCGAGAACGCGTCCATGATTCCGGCCAGGGTCGAGCCCTGCTTGGCCACCCGCAGGAACATCTCGCCCGGACGACCGTCGTCGTACTGGCCGACGGTGACGAAGCCCTTGCAGTCCGCGACGCGGAACTCGAAGGTGCGCGACCGGCGCAGCCGCGGCAGCCGTTCCCGCCGCGGTGCCGGGGCCGTCGTCGCGGCCGGGGCCGCCGTGGCCGACAACGGTTGTCCCAGTTTGCAGTTGTCGCGATACACCGCGATCGCCTTGAGCCCGAGCCGCCACGCGTCGAGAAACAGCTCCTCGATGTCCGCCGCCGTCGCCGGCTCCGGCAGGTTGACCGTCTTCGAGATCGCGCCGGACAGGAACGGCTGCACCGCGGCCATCATCAGGACGTGGCCGCGCGGCTCGATCACGTTGTCTCCCATCGACGTCGCGAAGACCGGCAGATGCTCGGGCCGCAACTGCGGCGCGCCGACGACGGTGCGGTGCGTGTCGATGTGGGTGAGCAGCTCGGCCACCTTGTCCGGGGCATAACCGAGCCGCGACAATGCCCGCGGCACCGTGCGATTGACGATGGACAGCGTCCCGCCGCCCACCAGCTTCTTCGTCTTCACCAGCGCCAGATCGGGTTCGATGCCGGTGGTGTCGCAGTCCATGGCCAGGCCGATCGTGCCGGTCGGCGCGAGGACCGTCACCTGGCTGTTGCGTACCCCGTGTTCCGCGGCGAGGGCGCACGCGGTGTCCCAGTCCTCCCGCGCCGCGGCGAGAACGTCGGCGGGCGCGGCCTGTTCGTCGATGTCGTCGACGGCCCCGCGATGACGGGACAGCACCGCGAGGGTGTGCTCCCGGTTCTCGGTGAAGCCGTCGAACGGCCCGAGCCGGCGCGCGAGCCGTGCCGACACCGCGTACGCGTGCCCGGTCATCAGCGCGGTGAGCGTCGCGGCGTACGCCCGTCCGGCGTCGCTGTCGTAGGGCAGCCCCAGGGCCATCAGCAACGCCCCGAGATTGGCGTAGCCGAGACCGAGTTGCCGGAACCGGCGTGAGGTCCGCGCGATGCGGTCGGTGGGATAGTCGGCGCGGCCGACGAGGATCTCCTGGCCGGTGAGCACGACCGCGACGGCGTGCCGGAACCCGGCGACGTCGAACGTGCCGTCGTCGCGCAGGAACGCCAGCAGGTTCAGGCTCGCCAGGTTGCATGCCGAGTCGTCCAGATGCATGTACTCCGAACACGGATTCGAGCCGTTGATCCGGCCCGTCGCGGCCGCGGTGTGCCACCGGTTGATGGTGGTGTCGAACTGCAGGCCCGGGTCGGCGCACTCCCACGCGGCGGCCGCGATGCGGCGCAGCAGGTCGCGGGCCGGCACCGTGCGCACCGTCGCCCCGGTGGTCACCGCGCGCAGCGGCCACTGGGCGCCGTCGGCGACGGCCTGCATGAACTCGTCGGTCACCCGCACCGAGTTGTTGGCGTTCTGGTACTGCACCGAATGGATGTCGCGACCGTCGAGTCCCATGTCGAAGCCGGCCGCGGCCAGTACCCGCGCCTTGCGTTCCTCGATCGCCTTGCAGTCGACGAACTCCTCGATATCGGGGTGGTCGACGTCGAGGATCACCATCTTCGCGGCCCGGCGCGTCTTGCCGCCGGACTTGATGGTGCCCGCCGACGCGTCCGCGCCGCGCATGAAACTCACCGGACCCGACGCGGTGCCCCCGCCCGCCAGCGGTTCGGCCGACGACCGGATGCGCGACAGGTTCACACCCGCCCCGGACCCGCCCTTGAAGATCACCGCCTCCTGGCGGTACCACTCGAGGATCGAGTCGATGCTGTCCTCGACCGACAGGATGAAGCACGCGCTGGCCTGCTGCGGGGTGTCGGGCACCCCGATGTTGAACCACACGGGGCTGTTGAACGACGCCCGCTGCGTGAGGACCAGGTACGTCAGCTCGGCGGCGAACGCCTCCGGGTCGTCGAGGTGACCGTCGGACGCGCCCCACGCGGTGATGGTGTCCACGATGCGGGCGACGACGTCGCGCAGCGAGCGTTCCCGCGCGTCGGTGCCGAGGGTGCCGCGGAAGTACTTCTGCGCGACGATGTCGGTGGCGATCTGGGACCAGGCGGCGGGAAACTCGACGTCGCGCTGCTCGAACACGACCGCACCGGTGCCGTGGTGGACGATGCGGGCGTCGCGCCGCTGCCACTCCACCTCGTCGGCCGGGTCGATGCCGGCCGTGGTGAAGAACCGTCCGGTGTCCGACTCGAGGTTCGGCTCTGCGACGTCCATCGCGTCCTCCAGGTGCGACCTGCGGGGCACATATAGTCCCCTCATGGTCTCACCCCGAATCGGCACCCCGCTCACTCCCGGAGCCCTGCGCGTCATGCTGCTCGGCGCGGGGGAGCTCGGCAAGGAGGTGGTCGTCGCGTTGCAACGGCTCGGTGTCGAGGTGATCGCGGTGGACCGGTACCCGAACGCGCCCGGGCACCAGGTGGCGCACCGCGCGCACACCGTCGACATGAGCGACCCGCAGGCCCTGCTCGCGCTCGTCGAGGCCGAACGACCCCACCTGGTCGTACCCGAGATCGAGGCGATCGCCACCGACGCGCTCGCGATCGTCGAGGAGCGCGGTCTCGCCGAGGTGATCCCGACCGCGCGCGCCACCCGGCTGACGATGAACCGGGAGGGCATCCGCCGCCTCGCCGCCGAGGAACTCGGGTTGCCCACCTCCCCGTACCGTTTCGCCGAATCCCTCGACGAGGTCCGCGCCGCCGCGGCCGAGGTCGGCTTCCCGTGCGTGATCAAGCCGGTGATGTCCTCGTCCGGCAAGGGCCAGTCCACGGTCCGCACCCCCGACGACATCGCCGCCGCCTGGGACTACGCGCTCGCCGGCGGACGTGTCGCCCTCGGCCGGGTCATCGTCGAGGGCTTCGTCGACTTCGAGTACGAGATCACCCAGCTCACCGTCCGCGCCGTCGGGCCGTCCGGGGAGGTCGAGACGTTCTTCTGCGAACCGATCGGGCACCTGCAGCGCGCCGGCGACTACGTCGAGTCCTGGCAGCCCCAGCCGATGAGCGAGCGGGCGCTGGACCGGTCCCGGGAGATCGCGGCGACGGTGACCGGCGCGCTCGGCGGCCGCGGCGTCTTCGGCGTGGAACTGTTCGTCGCGGGCGACGACGTGTTCTTCTCCGAGGTGAGCCCCCGCCCGCACGACACCGGCCTTGTGACCCTGCGCTCGCAGCGCTACTCCGAGTTCGAGCTGCACGCCCGCGCGATCCTCGGCCTGCCCGTCGACACCACGCTCCTCGCGCCCGGGGCGTCGGCGGTGATCTACGGCGGCATCGATGCCGCCGGCATCGCCTTCGAGGGCGTCGCCGACGCGCTGTCGGTGCCCGAAACCGACCTCCGGCTGTTCGGCAAGCCCGAGTCGTTCGTCCGTCGTCGCATGGGTGTGGCGGTGTCCACCGGCCCGGACGTCGAGACCGCGCGGGCCCGCGCGGTCGAGGCGGCGTCGCGCGTGCGGCCGGTGGCGCCGTGACCGCCGGCGCGGAGGTCCTCGTCGGGCTCGCGATCCTCGTCGGCCTCGTCGGCATCGTCGTGCCGATCCTGCCGGGCACCCTGTTGATCTTCGGGGCGATCGCGGTCTGGGCCGTCGTCACCGGCGGCGCCGTCGCGTGGACGGTCTTCGCCGTCGCGACGACGGCCCTGCTGGTCACCGGCATCGTGAAGTACACGTGGCCGGGCGGACGGATGCGACGGGCCGGGGTGCCGACGCGCTCGATCGTCGCCGGCGGCCTGCTCGGCATCGTCGGCTTCTTCGTCGTCCCCGTGATCGGTCTGCTGCTCGGTTTCCTGCTCGGCACGTACCTGTCCGAGGTGCAGCGGCACCGCACTCACCGTGACGCCTGGCTCTCGACCGTGCACGCGACCAAGGCGGTGGCGCTGTCGATCCTCGTCGAGCTGCTCGGCGGTCTCGTCGCCGCGGGCGTGTGGCTCGGCGCGGTGCTGCTCACCTGAGCGTCGCAGCCGCCGGATACGGCTGTGGCCGAATGTCACATCGTGTCGATCCGAACGAATCGATGTGACATTCGGCCACGGCGGGGGAGCGGGAGGCGTCAGGCCTTGTGCGGCTCCGAGGCGCGGAACATGTCCTCGCGCTCGACGACCTTGACGCGCTCGCGGCCCTCGGCCTCGCCGAGGCTGCGCTCGTGCGCGTCGAGGCGGTACCAGCCCTGCCAGGTGGTGTACGGCAGCTGCTTGTCCTCGAGGAAGGCGACGATCGCGTCCTCGGACGGGTCCTCGGGAGTGTTGAGCAGGCCCTGCGCCCGGTCGGCGAGCAGGTTCGCGACGGTCTCGTTCGCATCGCCCTTGGTGTGGCCGATCAGGCCGACGGGGCCGCGCTTGATCCAGCCGGTGACGTAGGTCGCCGACAGGTAGCGGGCGGTGCCCTCGGCGGCGTCGTCCGCGACGACGCGTCCGGCCTCGTTGGGCACGGTGCCGGCCTGCTCGTCGAACGGCAGCTTGGCGATGTTCTGCGACAGGTAGCCCACGGCCCGGTACACGGCCTGGACCTCCCAGTCACGGAACTTGCCGGTGCCGCGGACGTTGCCGGTGCCGTCGAGCTCGGTGCGCTCGGTGCGCAGGCCCACGACCTTGCCGTCCTGGCCGAGGATCTCGGCGGGGGACTCGAAGAAGTGCAGGAACAGCTTGTGCGGACGGTCGCCGACGTCGCGGATGGCCCAGTCCTGCAGGGTGTTGGCCACCATGTCGACCTGCTTGGAATTGCGGCGCGCCGCCTCCGAGCCCTCGTCGTAGTCGATGTCCTCGGGATCGACGATGACCTCGATGGTGGGCGAGTGGTCGAGCTCACGCAGCTCGAGCGGGGTGAACTTGGCCTGGGCGGGACCGCGGCGGCCGAACACGTGCACCTCGACGGCCTTGTTGTTCTTCAGGCCCTCGTAGACGTTGGCGGGGATCTCCGTCGGCAGCAGCTCGTCGCCGGTCTTGGCCAGCACGCGGGCGATGTCGAGGGCGACGTTGCCGACGCCGAGCACGGCGACCTTCTCGGCCTCGAGCGGCCAGCTGCGGGGCACGTCCGGGTGGCCGTCGTACCAGGAGACGAAGTCGGCGGCGCCGTAGCTGCCGTCGAGGTCGATGCCGGGGATGTTCAGGGCGCGGTCGGCGTTGGCGCCGGTGGAGAAGATCACCGCGTCGTAGAAGCGGCGCAGGTCGTCGAGGGTGATGTCGGTGCCGTAGTCGAGGTTGCCGAGCAGCCGGACCTGGGGCTTGTCGAGCACCTTGTGCAGGGCGGTGATGATGCCCTTGATACGCGGATGGTCCGGGGCCACGCCGTAGCGGATGAGACCGAACGGGGCGGGCATCCGCTCGAACAGGTCGATGCTGACCTCGGTGTCGGACTTCATGAGCGCATCGGCGGCGTAGATACCGGCGGGGCCGGCACCGACGATCGCGACGCGAAGGGGACGAGTCTGATCGGTCATCAGGGGTCAACTACCTCTTCGGTGTGCGGACGGACGTGGTTCAGCTTAATTGAGGAAGGGAGCCGGCAGGGGTGGCTGCGGTGGGCACGCGGGAGCGGCAGAAAGTGCGCGACGAACCGGGCGTGACGAGAAATCGCTTCAGCGACAACACATGTGGGCGCTCACTCGACACAGGTCGACGGCGAGACGTCGAACGAGGTGCGTAGAGGCCATGGGCAATTCCTACCTCGAGAGGGTTTATTGGGGCAAATGCGCCCGCGTGGGGCCGTGCCGGCGCGGCCTAGGATCGCCCCATGGCAGCCGAACGCGCACCCGAACCCGACCCGGACGAAACGGACCGCAGCAGCGCGACGCCGTTCCTCGCGGCGCTCGCGATCATCGTGGTGCTCGTCGTCGGGGTGTTCGTCGCCCAGTTGGTGTCGCCGTCGGACAGCAGCACCTCCGGGACCGAACTCGTCGTGCGCACGGTCGACGACTACGTCCGCGCGCACAACGCCGGCGACGCCACCGCGCAGGACCGGTTGCGCTGCGACCGGCTCCCCGCCGACCGGGCCCCGCTGGCCGGCGTCGACGGCGAGGTGCAGCTCGCGGGCGTCGAGAACGTCGAGACGGACGGCGATCGGGGAACCGCCGACGTGCGCGCCCGGTTCGACGGGAACGAGCAGACCGCCACGTGGCAGTTCGTCCGGATCGACGACGTCTGGCGGGTCTGCACCTTCTGATCGGGGACCGGCACCACCCGCCCGCCTGGTCGGCTCGCCGGGAACTGTGAAAAGCTGGGGCGGTGAGCTACGCAGGTGATATAACGCCGCAGCAAGCGTGGGAGCTGCTGCGCGAGAACCCGGACGCCGTGCTCGTCGATGTGCGCACCGACGCCGAATGGAAATACGTGGGGGTCCCCGAGACCTCCCCCATCGGGCGCCGCACCGTCTTCGTCGAGTGGGTGCGCTACCCGGACGGTGCCCGCAACGGGGGGTTCGTCGAGCAGCTGAAGGACGCCGGCGTGACCGGCGGGCCGATCGTGTTCCTGTGTCGCTCGGGACATCGTTCCATCGCGGCCGCGGAAGCGGCCACCGCGGCGGGCCTGGCCCCGTCGTACAACATCGTCGAAGGATTCGAAGGCGGCCTCGATGCCGAGAGGCATCGCGGAGCCGAGGGCTGGCGGGCCGCGGGCCTGCCGTGGAGGCAGTCGTGAGCGCAATTCCCAGGGGCGGCGCCTTCGAGCGGCCGCTGCCGGCATCGGTGCGTCCCGCCACGCTCGGCGTGCGCGGCGGCACCATGCGGTCCGGATTCGAGGAGACCTCCGAGGCGATCTACCTCAATTCCGGCTTCGTCTACGAATCGGCCGGGGCCGCGGAGCAGGCGTTCACGGGCGACGTGGACCACTTCGTCTACTCCCGGTACGGCAACCCGACCGTGAAGATGTTCGAGGAGCGGTTGCGGCTGCTCGAGGGCGCCGAGGGCTGCTACGCCACCGCCTCCGGCATGTCGGCGGTGTTCACCTCCCTCGCCGCGCTGCTCGGCAAGGGCGACCGCCTGGTCGCCGCCCGCAGCCTGTTCGGCTCCTGCTTCGTGGTGTGCAACGAGATCCTGCCCCGCTGGGGCGTCGAGACGGTGTTCGTCGACGGCGAGGACCTCGACCAGTGGGAGCAGGCGCTGTCCGTGCCCACGACCGCGGTCTTCTTCGAGACGCCGTCCAACCCGATGCAGACCCTCGTCGACGTGCGCCGGGTCTCCGAGATGGCCCACGCCGCCGGTGCCAAGGTGGTGCTCGACAACGTCTTCGCCACGCCGCTGCTGCAGCGCAGCCTGGATCTCGGCGCCGACATCGTCGTGTACTCGGGCACCAAGCACATCGACGGCCAGGGCCGCGTGCTCGGCGGGGCGATCCTCGGCCCGCAGGACTACATCGACGGCCCGGTGCAGCATCTCATCCGGCACACCGGCCCGGCGCTGAGCCCGTTCAACGCCCACACCCTGCTCAAGGGCCTCGAGACTCTGTCGGTGCGGATCCGGCACTCGGTGGAGTCGGCCGCGCGGATCGCCCGCTTCCTCGAGGGCCACGCCGCGATCAAGTGGGTCAAGTACCCGTTCCTCGAGTCGCACCCGCAGTACGACCTGGCGAGGTCCCAGATGAGCGGCGGCGGCACGGTCGTGACCTTCGAACTGGACGCCCCCGAAGGCGAGGGCAAGAAGCGTGCGTTCGAACTGCTCGACGGGCTGCGCATCGTCGACATCTCCAACAACCTCGGCGACGCCAAGTCGCTGATCACCCATCCCGCGACGACGACGCACCGGGCGATGGGACCGGAGGGCCGGGCGGCGATCGGCCTGTCCGACGGTGTGGTCCGGCTGTCGGTGGGGCTCGAGGATCCGGAGGACCTGCTCGAGGACTTCGAGCAGGCGCTGAAGTAGCCCGCGGCCACGTCGGAGGCGACGGCCACGTCGGGGCCGTGCCGGCATCGCGGACTCCGATCTGCCCCCCGGGCCCGCCGGGTCGATGACACCGGCCGCGCCGAACGCCGAAGGAGAGCCGGCTCCGTGATCGGTACGCTTCGGTAACGTACGGTGTCGACCCGCAACTGCGTGTCGTTCGATCGGCTCTGCACAGCCGAACTGTGGGAGGTTCCCGTGGCTGGTGGTCTCGTCGCCCTGTTGGACGACGTCGCGGCAATCGCGAAAGCGGCCGCGGCGTCCATCGACGATGTCGGGGCCGCGGCCGGTAAGGCCGGCGTCAAGGCGGCAGGTGTCGTCGTCGACGACACCGCCGTCACCCCGCGCTATGTGCACGGATTCACCCCCGATCGTGAACTGCCGATCATCCGCAAGATCGCGACCGGGTCGATCCGCAACAAGCTCCTGATCATCCTGCCGGTGGCGATGCTCCTGAGCGAGTTCCTGCCCCAGGCGCTGCCCTACCTGTTGATCGCCGGTGGTCTGTTCCTGTGCTACGAGGGGGCCGAGAAGGTCTACGAAGCACTCACCGGCGGTCACCACGAGGACGACACACCCGCAGCGCTGAGCGGACCCGAAGTCGAGAAGTCCATGGTCAGCGGCGCGATCCGCACCGACCTCATCCTGTCGGCCGAGATCATGGTGATCTCGCTGGCGTCGGTCGAGGACGAACCGTTCCTCACCCGGCTGGCGGTGCTCGTCGTCGTCGCGATCCTCATCACCGCCCTGGTGTACGGCGCGGTCGCGCTGATCGTGAAGATGGACGACGTGGGCCTGTCGCTCGCCCGACGCCGATCGTCGTTCAGCCGACGAATCGGGCGGGGGCTCGTGGCCGCGATGCCGAAGGTGATGACGGTGCTCACCGTGGTCGGGATCGCCGCGATGCTGTGGGTCGGTGGCCACATCCTGCTCGTCAACGTCGGCGAGGCGGGATTCCATTGGCCGGTCGATCGCCTCCACGACCTCGAACACTGGTTCGGCGAGCTCGTGCACGGCGGCTTCAGCGGGGTTCTGTCCTGGACTGCAGGGACCGTGGTGTCCGCCCTCGTCGGGCTCGTCGTGGGTGCGATCATCGTCCTGATCGCGCACCTGATTCCGAAACGGAAGAAGCGCGTCTCGGCGCACTGACGGCTTCGGGCCGCCGTCCCCGGACCCCGGGTCCTGCGATACGCTGCGGTGACCCCGCTTCCCGGCGGGGTGCCGCAGCGTCTCGGTGAAGTCCGGTGCAATCCGGCACTGTCCCGCAACTGTGAGGCCGGCAGCGCGCTGCCGGACGAGTCAGGTCGGCCGGCGCGGCGGTCACGTACTGGTCCTCGGACGAAGGACGGTGTCGTGCCGCAACGGTGATCCGTTGTAGCCGTGCTGTTTTCGTCCTCCGCCTCACGGAGGATGGCTGTGCCTGCCCCCACTGCGCCCGCCCGCCGGCTGTTCGTCGCCGGACTCGCCGCGCTCGCCCTGCTCGCCACCTCGTGCGGCTCGAGCGGCGGATCCGAGCCGGCCTCCGCGCCGTCCGGCGACGGGACCTTCCCGGTCACCGTGGTCTCCGGCGACGGCGCGATCACCCTCGACGCGGTCCCCGAATCGATCGTCTCCCTCAGCCCCACCGCCACCGAGATGCTCTACGCCGTCGGCGCCGGCGACCAGGTCGTCGCGGTCGACGACCAGTCCGATTTCCCCGCGGAGGTGCCCGTCACGGCCCTGTCCGGATACTCGCCGAACGTCGAGGCCGTGCTCGGCTACGAACCGGACCTCGTGGTCGCCATGGACGACGTCGGCGACCTCGTCTCCGGACTCGATGCGGCCGGCGTCCCCACGCTGCTGCTGCCGGCCGCCACCACCCTCGACGAGGCGTACACGCAGATGGAGCAGCTCGGTGCCGCCACCGGGCACGTCGGCGACGCGGCCGAACTCGTCGCCTCGATGCGCAGCGACATCGACGAGGTCGTCGCCGGGCTGCCCCCGCGCCCGGCCCCGCTGACCTACTACCACGAACTCGACGACACCTACTACAGCGTCACCGGCGGCACCTTCATCGGCGGCATCTACTCGATGCTCGGCCTGCGCTCGATCGGCGACGCCGCCGGAGCCGACGCCTACCCGCAGCTGTCCGCCGAGTACGTCCTCGACGCCGACCCCGACCTGATCTTCCTCGCCGACGGGCAGTGCTGCGGTGTCACCCCGGAAACCGTGGCCGCCCGCGCCGGCTGGGGCGAGCTGACGGCCGTCCGGTCCGGCCAGATCCACGTGCTCGACGAGGACGTCGCCAGCCGCTGGGGACCCCGGGTCGTGGACCTCGTGCGGCACCTCGGGACGATCGTGGCCGCCGCGCCCGCCTCCGCACCCGCCGCGCAGCCCACCCGGTGACCCGCGCCGCGCGCCACCCGGCCCTGGTGCTCGGCGCGGCAGCCCTCGTCCTGGTGGTCGCGCTGCACATCGGGGTGCTCGTCGGCCCCGCCGGGCTCACCGTGCGCGGCGTGTTCCTCGAGCTGATCGACGCCCTGCCGTTCGTCGACGTCGACTCCGGACTGAGCACGCGGCAGCAGGCCATCCTGTGGAACATCCGGATGCCGCGGGTGGCGCTCGGTGCGCTGGTCGGCGCGATGCTCGCCATCGCGGGTGCCACCTATCAGGGGGTGTTCCGCAACCCGCTGGCCGACCCTTATCTGCTCGGTGTATCGAGCGGGGCGGGCCTGGGCGCCACCCTCGCGATCGCGCTCGGCGGTGTGCTCGGCGCCGCCGGGGTGCCGGTCGCCGCGTTCGCCGGCGGCCTGGTGGCCGTCGCCGCCACGTACGCGCTCGGCCGCAGCGTCGGCGGGATGCGTTCGGAGGTCGTCATCATCCTGGCCGGCGTCGCGGTCGCGGCGTTCGCCAACGCGGCGCAGACCTTCGTCCAGCAGCTCTACGACGAGACCCTGCGGCAGGTGTACACGTGGCTGCTCGGCCGCCTCAGCACCGACGGCTGGTCCGACGTGGTCGTCGTGCTGCCGTACGTGGTGGTGTCCGCCGCGGTCATCCTGCTGCACCGCCGGATGCTCGACGTGATGGCGGTCGGCGACGTGGAGGCCGCGAGCCTCGGCGTGAGCCCGGCCCGGGTCCGGCTGGTCCTGGTGTGCGTGGCCACCCTCGGCACCGCCGCCGTGGTCGGCGCCAGCGGGCTCATCGGCTTCGTCGGAATCGTGGTGCCGCACGCGATCCGGCTGATCGTCGGTCCGGGGCACCGGCTGCTGCTGCCGCTGTCGCTGATGATCGGGGCCGCCTTCCTCGTCCTGGCGGACGTGCTGGCCCGGACCGTGATGTCCCCGGCCGAACTGCCCATCGGCGTGGTGACCGCGGCCGTCGGCGCCCCGTTCTTCCTGGTCGTGCTGCGGCGGCATCGGGGGGTGTCGTGAACGCCGTCGACTGCCGTGGCCTGAGTGTCGACCGCGGCGGCAAGACCGTCCTGGACGGGGTGGACCTGCTTGTCGGACAGGGGGAGTGGGTTGCCCTCGTCGGGCCCAACGGCGGCGGGAAGACCACGCTGCTGCACGCGCTCGCGGGCCTGGTGCCCGCGACGGGTCGGATCGGCGTCGGTGGCCTGGACCCCGCTCACGCCGGACGCCGGGCGATGGCCCGGACGGTGGCGCTCATGCCGCAGCGGCCGGTGGTGCCCGAGGGCATGACGGTCGCCGATCTGATCCGGCTCGGCCGGACCCCGCACATGCCGCGGTTCGCGACCGAGTCGGCGCACGACCGCGAGGTGGTCGAGTCGGTGCTCGACCGGCTCGACCTGCGCGGATTGGCCGCACGGCCCGCGACCGACCTGTCCGGCGGTGAGTTGCAACGGGTGGTGCTCGGGCGCGCACTCGCGCAGGAACCGAAGGTGCTGTTGCTGGACGAGCCCACCAGCGCCCTCGACATCGGCCACCAGCAGCAGGTGCTGGACCTGGTGGAGTCGATGCGCGCGGAGAACGGGCTCACCGTCCTCGCGGCCATGCACGACCTGACCTCGGCGGCCCTGTACGGCGGACGGGTGGTGCTGCTCGCCGGCGGTCGCGTCGTCGCCGACGGCCCGCCCCGGCAGGTGCTGACGGCTCGGCGCATCGCCGACGTGTACGGCGCGCGCGTCGAGGTGCTGGACCGCCCCGGCTCCGGACTGGCCGTCGTGCCGGTTCGCGGGAGCTGTTCGGGCCGAATCGAATCGGAGGGTTCGTGATGGAGGTGCTGCTGCTGGGCACGGGTGCGGCCGACGGCTGGCCGAATCCGTTCTGCACGTGCGCATCGTGCACGGACGCGGCCGCCCGCGGCGAGATTCGCGGGCAGACGGCGGCACTGGTGGACGACGTCCTCATGCTCGACTGCGGGCCCGAGGCGCCGCGCGCGGCCCTGCGCCACGGCCGCACCCTCGCCGGGGTGCGGCACATCCTGCTCACCCATTCGCATCCCGACCATCTCGGCCCGCAGGCGCTGCTGTTCCGTGCCTGGGCGACAGCGGATTTCGAGATCGAGGTGATCGGACCCCCCGACGCGCTGGACCAGTGCCGGGACTGGGTGGGCCCCACCGACGCCGTGCGGTTCGTGCCCGTCGCGGCCGGCGGCGAACTGACGGTCGGCGGGTACCGGGTGCGGGTGCTGCCCGCCGCCCACCGCGTCCTGAACGACGGGGACTCGGTGCTCTACGACGTCCGGGGCCCGGGCGGCGACCGGTTGCTGTGGGCGTGCGACACCGGCCCGCTGCCCGCGGACTGGTTCGACCGGGTCGCCGGTGCGGGGTACGACGCGGTCTTCCTGGAGGAGACCTTCGGTGACCGCACCGATCTGGGGGTCGCGCACCACACGCTGCCCGCGTTCGGCGAGACGGTGGGGGCGCTGCGCGCGTGCGGGGCGGTGACCGGGCGGACCGATGTGGTGGCCGTGCATCTGGGGCACCACAACCCGCCGGTCGCGCAGCTGCGGATCCGCCTGGCGGCCTGCGGGGCGCGACCGGGCGACGACGGTGAGGTGACGACGGTGGGACAAGCGACCGGCAAAGCCGCTGCGACGCAGCGCACTCTGGTACTCGGCGGTGTCCGCTCCGGCAAGTCGCGGCACGCCGAGGAGTTGCTCGAGTCGTTCCCGGCGGTGACGTACGTGGCGACCGGCGGCACGCGCGACGGGGACGCGGAATGGGCCGAGCGGGTGGCGCTGCACCGCGCGCGGCGGCCGCAGTCGTGGACGACGGTGGAGACCGACGACGTGGCATCCGTACTGCGCGGGTCGCGCGAGCCGTTGCTGATCGACTGCCTGGGGACGTGGCTCACCGCCCGTCTGGACCGTCACGACGTGTGGTCGGGCGGCGACGTCGCCGCGGTCGAGGCGGACGTCGAGGAGTTGCTCGGTGCGTGGCGTTCGTGTGCCGTGCCGGTGGTGGCGGTCAGCAACGAGGTCGGCAGCGGCGTGGTGCCGCCGACGGCGTCCGGCCGGCTGTTCCGCGACCTGCTCGGCCGGCTCAACGCGCGGGTGGCCGCCGAGTCGGAGGCGGTGACGTTCGTCGTGGCGGGCATCCCGACGAGGCTGCGCTAGAACATCGAACGTCGTTCTGCGCAAGTCGGATTCCCAGTCACACATAACCCTCCGATCGCACACGACTGTATGCAGATGTGATCTGGAACACAGGCGTAACTGTTTAGTGACCCTTTGCACCGGGCGTGTTATCGTTCCGAAACGAACTGGGGTCCGAGCGGGGGTGTCGGTCCACAGTGCCCTTCGGGGCAGCACGCCAACGACACCTGAATCCGCCTGCGCGAGAAACCGACCGGTATCTCGTCCCGACCTGACCAGAAGGCACATCCGAATCGACCGCGGCGGCCGCCCGCGGCCGTGATCAGCCGTGCCCGGGGGCGCCCGGGTAACCGCACACCTGAGTAGGGGAATGAATTGAGTAACAAGCACACGTCCGGCCTCCGCCGCGGCGCACGCATCGGTGGTGTCGCAGCTGCTGCCGCGATCGCCATGGGCTTCCTGTCCGCGGGTGCGGCGAACGCCGACACCTTCGTGCCGCTGCCCGACGGCGAGATCGTCGCCCCCAACGGGAACGTCATCAAGCGGTTCGCCGAGAGCGCCCTGATCTCGCCGTCGCTCGCGGCCAACGGCGCAGGTCGCGTGGCGTGGGTGTCCGGCACGGTCACCGCCGACGTCAAGGGTGTTCCGGCCACTGCGGAGGCCGGTCCGTCCAACGGGGGTATCGCCGAGAACCCCGACGGTTCGATCAACCAGAACGGCACCCAGGGCACCTCCACCGACGGGGTCCCGCGCCTGACCGCCGGTTACATCGTCGGCTGCCAGGTGGACATCAGCAAGCTCTCGGGCACCCTGGGGCTCAACGCGGGTCTCTCCGCGAACCTGGTCTCCGAGAGCGCCAGCGGTACCGCCGGCGGTTCCGCCAACGTCTCGGTGCCGATGAGCGCCGGCCAGGTCAGGTTCGTCCGTGTCGAGAGCAAGGCCATCAAGAAGGACGGCACCTACACCATCCAGTACCAGGACGCGCAGATCGACGCTCAGGGCTGCGGCGGCTACGCCCAGGCTCGTTCGTACACGGTCCTCGAGGTCACGGGTAACAACTACGAAAAGACCACCCTGTACGGCCAGCCGTTCAGCATCGGCTGAGCATCTCCAGGCCACCCCTCCTTACCCTCGCTCGCACGAGCGTAGAACCTCGAGAGAGAGACCATGAAGACCAGCTTCAAGACCGGCCTGCGCCGCGCGCTCAAGACCGCCGGTGTCGGTGCAACCGTCGCCGTCGCGATCGGCTTCGCCTCCGTCGGTGCGGCCAATGCCGACACCTTCGTTCCGCTGGAGGACGGCTCGATCAGCCAATCGCTGCCCGATGGCATCACCGTCACCGTCACCCGGACCGATGAGAAGGCCACCATCTCGCCTTCGATGGGTGCGACGCCGCTGCACCGCAACGTGTGGGTTTCGGGCACCGCCAAGGTGGAGATCAGTGGTCCGGGTGCCGACAAGCTCGGCGGCCGGATCCAGCCCGGCTACATCGTCGGCTGCCAGCTCGGCATGACGGCCAACCTCGGCGCTGGAGCCGGCCTGACCGGTGGTGCCAGCTCGACCAGCTCGACGCCGACCGCCGGCGCCTCGGTGACGGGCAACGCGGGAATTACGCTGACGCCGAACCAGGCCTACGACTACAAGGTCCTGGACCTCACCCAGTCCGACCCCTGGGGCGCCGAGGTGCACCGCAACTTCAACACCTTCAAGGGTGCGAGCGGCAGCGTCACCTGGGGTGACTCGACGCTCGGCGTCACCGGTTGCGCCGGCTACGCCCAGGCCCGCAGCTACGTCAAGGTCACGGTCGACACCGCGACCACGACCCAGCAGGTCACCCTCTGGGGCCAGCCCTTCAGCATCGGCTGAGCGAGGCGCCTTCAGAGGTGAGCAGCCCCGCCGACGAGAACCTCATCCTCTCGTCGGCGGGGCGTCGTCGCTGCCCGGTCCGGTGGGGGCCGGGCAGCGACGTCATGGGTGAACGGTGACGGGGAGGTTGTTGCGGCATCGCCCGAGTGGCATGCGCGACAACCTCCCCTTCGGCGTCGGAACCGTCCGCTCGATGCCGCTCAGAACGGATTTGCGGTGCGCCCCACCAGTTCCGCGATCGATTCGATGACGCGGGTGGGCCGGTAGGGGAACATCTCCACGGACTCGCGGGTGGAGATGCCGGTCAGGACCAGCAGTGTCTGCAGGCCCGCCTCGAGGCCGCAGACGATGTCGGTGTCCATGCGGTCGCCGATCATGAGCGTGTGCTCCGAGTGCGCGCCGATCGCGCGCAGGGCGGACCGCATCATCAGGGCGTTGGGCTTGCCCACGAAGTACGGTTCGCGGCCCGTCGCGCGGGTGATCAGGGCAGCGACGGCCCCGGTGGCGGGGAGCGAGCCCTCCCGCGACGGCCCGGTCGGATCCGGATTGGTCGCGATGAACCGGGCACCCCGCTCGACGAGCCGGATCGCCGTGGTGATCGCCTCGAACGAGTACGTGCGGGTTTCCCCCAGGACGACGTAGTCCGGATCGCTGTCGGTGAGGACGTAGCCGATGTCGTGCAGGGCCGTGGTCAGCCCCGACTCGCCCACCACGTACGCGCTGCCGCCGGGGCGCTGATTCGCCAGGAACGTCGCGGTCGCCAGCGCCGACGTCCAGATCGACTTCTCCGGGACGTCGAGCCCGGTGCGCAGCAGCCGGGCTCGCAGATCCCGCGGAGTGCGGATCGAGTTGTTGGTGAGCACCATGAACGGCGTGCCGTTCTCGCGCAGTTCGGTCAGGAACGCGTCGGCGCCGGGAATCAGGTGTTCCTCGTGGACCAGGACGCCGTCCATGTCCATGAGGTAGTTCCAGACCGGCGCGGGTGTGGGTTCGTCGCTCACCGTTCGAGTGTGTCACCGACCGCTCAGGCCAGCAGCCGGTACAAGCCGATCAACCCGACCACGACGATGACGGCACGCAGCGCCGTGGGCGAGAGCCGGCGGCCGTACCGGGAGCCGAGGGCGCCGCCGATCAGCGAGCCCACGGCGATCAGCGCCGCCGCCGTCCAGTCGATCCGGTCGAACGCGACCAGCGTGTAGGCGGTGGCGGCCACGACGTTGACGAGCAGCGAGAGCAGGTTCTTCGCGGCGTTCTGCCGCTGGATGTGATCGTGCAGCAGCGCGCCGAACAGTCCCATCAGCAGGATGCCCTGCGCGGCCGTGAAGTAGCCGCCGTACACGCCCACTGCGAAGGTGCCGACGATCAGCGCCGTCATTCGGGCGGGGCCGATCTGCTCCTCCGGGCCGCCGGAGCGGCGCAGCACCCACTGCTGCAGCTTCGGCTGGAACACGACGAGGAGCAGCGCCAGCACGAGCAGGACGGGCACGATCGTCTCGAAGGCCGATTCGGGCAGGTTCAGCAGCAGCCACGATCCGAGGACCGCGCCGGAGACCGACGCGGGGATCTGCCACCGTAGCCGGGGCCACTGTCCGCGGAGCTCCCGCCGGTACCCCCACGTGCTCGACACCCCACCCGCGACGAGCCCGACCGCGTTGGACATCGTGGCGGTCACCGGCGGCAGCCCGAACGCGACCAGGGTCGGGAAGGTGATGAGGGTCCCGGAGCCGACCAGTGCGTTGATCGCGCCGGCGCCCAGCCCGGCCAGGGCGACGAGGAACAGTTCGAGCGGTGTCACCGAGCCGACCTTACGGTAGGCGCCGCCGTGGCGTGTCGTCGCCACCCCCGAGGGGCATTTGCCACCGAATGTGCTGTCGTGAAAAGGATTTCGTGTCGTTCGACGGCGGACGGCACCGGGCCGCCGCGGGTGCCGGTGTCCCGCCGGCGTGGCCCGCCGGCGCACCGTCCCAATTCCGGACACTTCCCCGTCCGCGGGAGCCGCCCACCCGTCCCGCCGGCTCGGGGGACGAACGGCCCCGTCCCGGCAACGTGCTCGAATCCGCAGGTCGAGGGCCCTCGGGAGGCGGGAGATGAGCCACGTCATAGCGGGTGTCCGAAAGTGGCACACTTCACACCCTCGGGTCCGGACGCATGCTCTTCCTCATTCGAACCGCATCACCGCAACCCGAAACGGGGGACACCCGATGGACAGACTCATCAACATCGACAACGGTGGCACGCTCACCGACATCTGCGCCTGGGACGGCCACGAATTCAGCTTCACCAAGACCCTCACCACACCGTTCGATCTGTCGCAGTGCCTGTTCGACGGATTGACGAAGGTGTCGAAGGAGATCTACGGAGCCGAGGACCTGCCTGCCCTGCTGCACTCGACGGCGCACATCCGTTACTCGACCACGCAGGGGACGAACGCGCTCGTCGAGCGCAAGGGCCCCCGCATCGGCATCATCACCGACTCGGCCGCCCTCGTCGACGAACTGCGCCGCACCCCCGAGCAGCAGGCGCTGTTCGACGACCTCGTCGGGGCCCGGGTGGCCGTCGTCGACGCCGA
This sequence comes from Rhodococcus sp. 14C212, assembly GCF_011058195.1. Classification (NCBI taxonomy): domain Bacteria; kingdom Bacillati; phylum Actinomycetota; class Actinomycetes; order Mycobacteriales; family Nocardiaceae; genus Rhodococcus; species Rhodococcus sp. 14C212. The sequence goes on from NZ_JAALEH010000020.1 coordinate 64,766, forward strand.
GGCCGCGGACCTCGAGGGGGAGCTGGTCGCCCGGGTCAACCGTCTCACCACCGACGGCGCCGCCCGCATCGTCGTCGCCGTCGGGGACACCGACGACGGACGCGAGCGGAAGCTGCGCGGCATCCTGCTGCGCAAGTTCCCGCGCCACCTGCTCGGCTCGGTTCCGTTCCTGTACTCGTGGGACTTCACCACCGACCGCACACCGGCCCGGCGGGTCTGGTCGGCCGTGATCAACACGTTCCTGCACCCGACGATGGAACGGTTCCTCTACAACGCCGAGCACCGGCTGCGCGACCACCGCGTCAAGAACCCGCTGCTGATCTACCGCAACGACGGCGCCTCCTCGCGCGTCGCGAAGTCCGTGGCCCTCAAGACGTACTCGTCCGGCCCGCGCGGCGGCCTCGAAGGCACCCGGGCGCTCGCCGAGATCTACGGCCTCAAGCACGTTCTCATGATCGACGTCGGCGGCACCACGACCGACATCGGCACGGTGGCCGGGCGAGAGATCCTCACCGACCGCCGCGGCTCCATCGCCGGCATCCCGACCTCGTTCCCGATGTCGAACGTCGAGTCGGCCGGCATCGGCGGCAGCTCCGTCATCACCGTCACCGACGGGACGATCACCGTCGGACCGGAAAGCGTCGGTGCGGCACCCGGACCGGCCTGCTTCGGCTTCGGCGGCACGTCCGCCACCATCACCGACGTCAACCTCCTCCTCGGCGTGCTCGACCCCACCACCTACCTCGACGGCGACTTCACCCTCGATGCGGACCGGGCCCGCGCCGTCGTCACCGCCACGGTGGCCGAACCTCTCGGCCTCACCCTCGACGAGGCGCTGCTGGCGATGGAGCAGGCGTACTTCACCGCGATGGGCAACGCCGTCGCGCCCGCGGTGTCGGAGGCCGACGAGACCACCATCGCCGCGTTCGGCGGCGCCGGCCCGATGAGCGCGTGTGGCGCGGCGCGGGTCGCGGGCGTGCGCAGCGTGCTCGTCCCCAAGCTCGCCGCGGTGTTCTCCGCCTTCGGGATCGGGTTCTCCGACATCGGGCAGAGCTACGAGGCCGACCTCGCGGACACGACGGAGGCGACGCTCGCCGCGGCCGTGGCCGACCTCCTGGCCAAGGCCGAACGGGACATGTTCCAGGAGGGGCACGCCCTCACCGACTGCGAACTGTCCTGGACCCTGACCACCGAGGATGCGCACGGGGCCACGGTCGACGAGGCGTCGTACGAACCCGGTGAGTGCGTCGAGCTCCTGCCCGGCGCGTCCACCGCGCTGACCCTGGTGGCCACCCGCCGGATGAACCGGATCGAGCTCCCGCACGGCTCCTTCGCCGAGGCCCGCGATCCCCGGGCGGCCGGGGAGCGCACCGTGCTCGGAGCCGACGGCCGACGGGCGGTTCCGGTGTTCACGCTGGCCGAGCAGGAGCCCGGCGCCACCGCCGAGGGTCCGGCCATCGTCGAAGGCCCCTTCTTCACCGCCCGCGTGCAGGAGGGCTGGAAGTTCGACGTCACCGCCGGCGGCGACCTGCTGCTCACCGATACCCACTGACCGACAGAGCCCGAAGCCTGTTCGACCGCAGGCTCGTTCGAAGGATGCACGACATGCAGATCCCCATGACCGAATATCTGGTCATCGACCTCGACAGCGAACTGTGGGTGTGCCGGGTGTGCCGGCACGAACTCGGCAGCGCCCGCGGCAACTACAAGGAAGGCACCCTGGTCTACGACCGCGACCCGCGCGAGATCCACCAGCCGATCATCGATCCCGACCGCTACGAGTTCACCTTCTCGCCGGACCCGTCCTACTGCCGCATCCTCGAGTACTACTGTCCCGGCTGCGGCACCCAGATCGAGACCGAGTACATCCCGCCGGGACACCCCCCGACCGTCGACATGGAATGGGACGTCGACGCCTTGCGCGCCCAGTGGCTCGAACGCGGCACCGATCCCGGACAGGTCGTCACGTACGGCCCCGGCCAGGACGCCGAGGGCGAGTTCGAAGGCCGGCGCCACAACCACCACTAGTCACCGCGACCCGCAAGGAACCTCGTCACCATGAAACGAATCTCCGTCGACATCGGCGGCACCTTCACCGACTGCTTCTTCGCCTGGGACGACAAGTACGTCGAGGCCAAGGCCCTCACCACCCACCACAACCTGGCGCAGGGATTCAACGAGGCGCTCGACCTCGCCTGCCGCCGAGCCGAACTGGACCGGGACGACGTGCTGTCCCAGGTGGATTCGGTCCGCTACGCGACCACGCTCGGCACCAACGCCCTCATCGAGCGCAAGGGTCCGCGCGTCGGTGCCCTCGTCACCCACGGCTTCGAGGACACCATCCCGCTCTCCCGCGGCCGGGGATACGGCGAGGGACTCGATCCGTCGATGCAGCAGAACCTGCCGGCCGCGGAGCGGCCCGAACCGCTGGTCCACCGGAGCCTGATCCGGTCGGTGCAGGAGCGGGTCAACTCCGCCGGCGACGTCGTCGTCCCGCTCGTCGAGCGGAACGTGCGCACGATGGTGCGCGAACTCGTCGACGCCGGTGCGCAGGCGCTCGTGGTGTCGCTGGTGAACGCCACCGAGAATCCCGCCCACGAGCTGCGGATCATGGAGATCATCCAGGAGGAGTACCCGGAGCATCAGCTCGGCGCGATCCCGGTACTGCTCGGCCACCAGGTCTCCGGGCGCAAGGGCGAGTACGTCCGCGCGACGTCCACCATCGTCGACGGCTTCCTGCACGGCATCATGTTCCACGCCATGAGCCAGCTCGCGAACAACCTGCGCGACTCGGGCTACGACAAGCCGATGCTCATCATCCACAACTCCGGCGGCATGGCCCAGATGAACTCGACCGACGCCCTGCAGACCATCCACTCGGGTCCCGTCGCGGGTGTCAGTGCCGCCGAGCATCTGTCGGAGTCCTCGGGGATCGGCAACATCATCACCACCGACATGGGCGGCACGTCCTTCGACATCGGGCTGGTACCGGCGGGCGGCGTGAAGCACTACGACTTCCAGCCCACGATCGACCGCTGGCTGGTCTCGGTCCCGATGATCCACCTCGAAACCCTCGGTGCCGGTGGTGGTTCCATCGCAAGCTACGACCGGATCCACCACTCGGTCCGGCTCGGGCCCGAGTCCGCCGGCTCGGACCCCGGTCCGGCCTGTTACGACCGCGGTGGGCTGCGCCCCACGGTGACCGACGCCGACCTGCTGCTCGGCTACCTCGATCCGGACAACTACGCCAACGGCTTCATCAAGCTCAACCGCAAGCGTGCGGTGTTCGCCGTCGAGGAACAGCTGTGCGACGAGCTCGACCTCGACGTCATCGACGTCGCCAAGGTCATCAAGCGGTCCGTCGACGAGCAGATGGCGATCGGCATCGCCAAGGAGCTGCGGGTGCGCGGCTATCTGCCGGAGGACTTCACGATGCTCGCGTACGGCGGCAACGGGCCGCTGCACGCGTGCGGGATCGCCGACCAGGCCGGCATCCGCAAGATCCTCGCCCCCCCGTTCTCCTCGGTGTTCTCCGCCTGCGGCGCCGGCAACATGAAGCAGCTGCACATCCACGAGCGCGGCGTCCACGTGGTGCTCTACAACGCCACCACCCGCGGGCTCTACGACAGCTACGACGAATTCAACGAGATCGTCGCTGCGCTCGAGGCCCGGGGCGCGGAGGATCTGCGCCGGCAGGGCGTCGGCGAGGGGGCGATCGAGCACCGCCTCGAGATGGACCTGCGCTACGGCAACCAGCTCGTGACGACGGCAGTGGCCTTCGACATCAACCGGATTCACGGCGTCGGTGACGTGCTCGACCTGATCCGTACGTTCTCCGACATCTACTCCAAGCGCTACGGCGAGGGGTCGGCCGCACCCGAGGCCGGCATCCGCGTCCAGACCATCAGGGTCGCGTCCTACGTCAACGGTGAGACCGTCGAGTTCGATTCCCTGCACCACGACGGGGAGCGGACGCTGCCGACGCCGGTCGGGCACCGCGACGTCCATTTCGTCGCGCATCCCCGGGCGATCACCACCGCGATCTACGACGCCGACGCGCTGAGTCACCACCACGTGATTCCCGGTCCGGCGATCGTCACCACCGAGAACACGACCTACCTCGTCGAGCCGGGCTGGCGCCTCGAACCCTCACCGCAGGGCGCCGTCTGGTTCCTCAAGGACTAGCGCAGAAACACAGGAGACACAGCCATGACCGCACTTCACGACGACCTCACAACCGCCGCCGAACAGCGCCTGACGGCCTCGCTGAACGAGCAGGAGCAGCAGTGGGTCGACGACTTCATGGACGAGACGACGCTGTTCCTCGGGCCGGACCGGGAGATCATGCGTTCGCACCACATCACCTCCCGCAGCGAGTTCGAGCAGGAATGCCTCGCCGACGGGGTCGACCCCCTCCAGGTGGACCGCATCCGCAAGCGCCTCGCGGGCGCCCTCGACGAGGGCTTCGAGATGTGCGAGGCGATGGGCGCGGCGCCGGGCGCCAAGTGGGGCGACCTCACCACGGCCATCTACACCGCGGAGGGGGACGTCACCTACCTGTCCTGCCACGGCGTGATCGCCTTCTCCGCGATCCTGCACCATCCCATCCGGTACATCATGAAGTACTGGCAGGACGAGCCGACCGTCGGAATCCACCCCGGTGACGGGTTCATCCACAACGACGCCCGCTTCGGCAACGTCCACAACACCGACCAGTCGATGATCATGCCGATCATCCGGGACGACCGCATCATCGCCTGGGTGGCCGCCACGATCCACGAGGGCGAGAACGGCGCCTGCGAACCGGGCGGCATGCCCTCCGGCTCGGAGACCCCGTTCGACGACGGCCTGCGGATGAGCCCGTTCAAGATCGTCGAGCGCGGCGAGCTGCGCCGCGACCTGCTCACCTTCCTGCAGCACTCGGTCCGCGACCCGAAGCTCCAGCTGGCCGACCTGAAGGTGAAGATCGGTGCGGTCCAGCGCATCCAGGAACGCGTCGACAAGATCATCGACGAGGTCGGCGTGGAGACGTTCGTCGCGGCGCTGCGGATCACCGTCGAGGACGTCGAGGCCGAGGTGCGCCGGCGCATCCGGGAACTGCCCGACGGCACGGTCCGGTTCAACCAGTTCATGGACTCCACCCTCAAGGAGAACATCCTCATCAAGCTCGCCTGCTCCATCACGGTCCGGGGCGACAAGATGACCATCGACCTGCGGGGCAGCGGACCGGAGATCCTGAACCGGGCCATCAACTCGCCGCTGTGCTCGGTCAAGTCGATGATGATGCAGGCCATCCTCGCGTTCTGGTGGCCGGACCTGCCGCGCTGCACCTCCGCGATGAGCCCGATCGAGATCATCTCCGACGAGCACACGTGGTCCGACGCCGGCTACGACGCCCCCATGGGCCAGTCGCTGCAGGCCTCCTTCCGCGGCTTCTCGGCGCTCCAGAACCCCTGGGCCAAGTTGCAGTTCTCCAACCCGGAGAAGTTCTCCAACGTCATCGCGCCCTGGTTCAACCAGATCAACACCTTCCTGTGGGGCGGGGTCACCCAGCACGGCGACCAGGTCGGCAACCTGTGCGCCGACCTGAACGGCATGGGCGGTGGCGCCAAGGCGTTCCGGGACGGCGAGGACGCGGTCTCCCCGCTCTTCTGCGCGATGGCCGACACGGCCGAGCAGGAGGTCATGGAGGAGGAGGTGCCGTTCATGCAGCTGGTGAGCAAGCGGATCGTCCGCGACAACCAGGGCTTCGGCAAGTACCGCGGCGGCATGGGCTACGAGATGATCGTGGCGGCCGAGGGCACCCCGCTGTGGGGCTTCATGACGGTGACCTCGGGTGCGAAGTTCTCCTCGATCAGCGGACAGTTCGGCGGGTACGGCTGCAACACCTACCCCCTCGCGACGGTCAAGGGCGTCAACGTCTACGACGAACTGCGCCGCAACCCGGAACGGTTCGACCTGTCCATCGAGAAGGTGATGAACGAACAGCCCTTCGAGGGTGCCGAGTACAGCACCAGCCACATGGGCCTGCAGTTCGACGTCGCCAAGGACGGTGAGCTGTACATGATTTCGCAGGGCACGGGCGGCGGGTACGGAGATCCGCTCGAACGCGCCCCGGAGGACGTGGTCGCGGATCTCGAGATCGACCGGATCTCTGCGAAGGTGGCGCACGACATCTACGGCGTCGTGTACGCACCGGACACGTTCGTCGTGGACGTCGACGCCACGGAGGCGCTGCGCGCGTCGATGCGGCGCGACCGGCTCTCCCGCGGCGTGCCCTACGGCGAGTTCGTCGAGAAGTTCGTGACGCCCGAACCGCCGGCGGATCTGCTGTACTACGGATCCTGGGGCGACACCGAGGAACTCACCGCCACGCACTTCACCGTCCACGGCGCCGAGCGGGTCACCACGACGATCGACAAGATGCCGATCATCATGATGCCCGACCGGCGGGAGCTGAAGATCGCCGAGCTCACGGCCCGGGTGAAGGAACTCGAGTCCAAGCACGGCGAGATCGTCCACCGCAAGTCCTGAAACCGGTCCGGCCGGAGCCGGTGCCGGCCGGCTCCGGCCCCCCGACCCACCCAAGCCGGGTGCCCGCACGTGTGCTCCCCTCACCGTGCGGGCACCCACTCCCTGGAGTCAGAATCATGACCATCTCGTTTCCCGCCGTACTCGACGCGCCGGTCTCCGGGCGCCGGGTCCCGCTCGTCGTCGACCATCTCGACTACAGCCGCCGGGTCCTGCTCCGCGGCAACCCGGTGCCCTGGGAGGATCCCACCGCGCTGTCGAACTTCCTCAACCAGGCCCACGGGCTCCTGCGACCGGACGTCACGCTGCTCGATCTCGGCGAGTACTACCGCCTCGCGGCGGACGACCCGCGCCTGCGCGAGGCGACGGCCGCACGGTCCCGGACCGGGTACGCGTTGCGGGCACTGCTGGCGGACGCCGCGACCGCCCGCGCCGTGGCGACCCTCGCCGCCACCGTGGCCGGCACGACCCGGCTGCCGCTGGTGCTGCAGATCCCCTCGCCGCGGGCCTGGCTGGCGGCGACCCACCCCGGAGACGTCGCGGACCTGGATGCGGACCGCGTCGAGGCCGCCGCGATGTACGTCGCCGACTGGCTGCGCGGCTTCGCCGAGGTGCCGGTCGCGGCGCTCCTGCTCGACGAACGGATCGCGCCCGGCGCCGACGCCGCCGCGCTACCGCCGGTCGATCCGCAGTCGTACGTGCCGGTGACGAACGTGGCCGCGCACTACCGGTGGGAGATCGGACTGCGCGGCGAGGACACCGTCTCGATCGGCGAGCACGAGGGTGACGTCCTGGGCTCCGAGTACTGGCTCGCCGACGACGCTGCCGTACCGGACGCCCGCGGCGCGTTCCGGCTCGCGCACCTGCCGGCGGACGCGGTCCCGGAGACGGTGCTCGCCCGGCTGGCCCGGCTCGACGGCCCCGGTGCGTGAACGTGGCCGACCTGCACGCCGGTGCCGTAGGGAGCGGCACCGGCGTGGCACCTGTGCCCGGTGCCCCCACCACGGACAGCGTCACGCTGCGCATGGATGCCGGCCCGGAGGCGGACGTTATCCTGGAGGCGTGACGTGCATCACGACAGTGCCGGGCCGGGACGCCCGATGAAGAGCGCGGACCGACGGCTGCGGGTAGCGGTCGCCCGGGCCGGATTCCTCGACTCCGGCGAACCGGACGATTCGCTGGTCTCCTCCGTCGTGTCCGCGTCGTGGCGGCGCTCCGCCGCGGCGGGCGTGCGACCGTCCGGTGGGGAGGTCCGGTTCGCGGGGGAGGTCGACCGGACCTCTCGGCTGGTCCAGTGCTCGCTGCCGGTCCTGGACCGCCTCGCGGAGGAGACCGTGGACGTCCCGGTGAGCATCGCCCTGACCGACGCCAAGGCGCAGGTGCTGATGCGCCTCGACGGGGCCCGCGCCATCGGACGGTTGCTCGACCACGTCTCCCTCGCACCGGGATTCGACTACTGCGAGGGGCAGATCGGCACGAACGGCGTCGGCACCGTGCTGGAATCCGGACGCCCGGTGCAGATCGAGGGCGCCGAACACTTCCACGAACGGTTCCAGCCGTTCGCCTGCTCCGGTGCGCCGATCCGGGACCCGTTCAGCGGACGCGTCGCCGGCGTCATCGACATCAGCTGCCTCACCGAGCATTCCTCGCCGCTGCTCACGACCGTCGTGCGGACCGCGGCGGCGGAGATCGAACAAAACCTGTTCCGGGACCGGAGCGCCCGCCAGCACGCGCTGTTCGATGCGTTCGTGCGGGCCGACGCTCGCGGCGGCACGGCCCTCATGGCGATCGGGAGCGCGATGTCGCTCGCGAATCCGCTCGCCCACACCCTCCTCGCGCCGGAGGACCAACGCCGTGTCGGTGAACACGTCGACTACGTCATCGGGCACCGCGCGCGAATCGACGAACTGGTCGAGCTGGGCACCGGCCTGTCCGTCCGGGTTCGCGCGACCCGGATCCTGGCGGGCGAGGACACCGCCGGATACCTCGTCGAGGTCTCCGAAGCGGCCGTGGCCGCGGCACCGCTTCCGTCCGTTCCGAACCGCGTCCGCGAGCACCGGATGCACTCCGGGCGGGTCGGTCTGGCCGCTGCCGGCACCGCTCGTCTCCGTTCGAGCGGTTCCTCCGCGCTGTGGGTGCGCGCCTGCAACGAGCTCGAGGAGGCCCTGTCCGCCGGGGCGAAGTTGCTCCTCACCGGCGAACCGGGCACGGGGAAGGCGTCTCTCGCGTCGGAGATCTTCCACTCCCTGTACGCCGGGGGCCGGAGCATCCTCGTGGACGGTAGCGAGACCGACCTGTCCGGGCTCACGGTTTCCTCCACCAACCCCACCCTGTACGTGCTGCGCAGCATCCAGGCCATCCCCGCCTCGCTCACGACGACATTGGCCGAGGCCCTGGCGGAACCGGTCGCCGAGCACATATTCGTCGTGGCCACCATGGAGGAGTCCGAGGAACCGCCGTCCGAGACTCTGGCACCGCTGCTGGCGGCGCTCGACCGGACCGTCCACGTTCCGGCGCTGCGGCATCGCACCGACGACATCGCGGGGGTCGTGGCACAGGTGCTCCGCAAGATCAGCGGATCGCAGAGCCGAGCGGTCGCTCCCGACGCGATGCGGGTGCTGGCGCGCTACCCGTGGCCGCGCAACATCCACGAGGTCGAGGCGGCGCTGCGGAGCGCCGTCGCACAACGGCCTGCGGGCGCCATCACCGTCGAGGACCTGCCCGAATGGTGCCGGCACGGTCCGCGCAGGCAACTCAACGCAGTCGAATCCGCCGAACGGGATCTCATCGCCAAGATCCTGCGGGAAACCGGAGGCAACCGTGTGCACGCTGCGCGCGCGCTCGGAATCTCGCGGTCGTCGCTGTACCGGAAGCTGACCCTGTTCGGATTCACCGGCGAGTAGTCACCCACGGGTGATCGCCGCGCCGCGCCGGTTGCCGCGACGAGGATCCCTGTCCGGATCTGGGACAGTTCGCGGCCGCTCTTCCCGCCGAAGATGGAGACAGCACATCTCGTCGACTGCGCGAAGGAGGAACGAGAGTCGTGGACACCGCAAACGAGCCGTTCTTCAGCTGGAATACGAGGCGAATGATCTTGCGCGCCAACAGATGCCCGGTCCTCGATCCGTCGGGCACGGCCGCGGGCGGTCCCGAACTCGTGTCGGACGTGCCGCTGACGGTGGGGACCCGGAAGGGGCGCCTGCTCACCGTCGCGGACGACGACGACGAGTATGTGGCACTGGTGGTGGGCGACGTGCAGCAGCGGCACGACGTGCCGGTTCGCCGGGTGGTCGCCGAAGGCTTGCTGATCGAGGGGAGCCGCAGCCGGCTCGACGCGGAGATCCTGTTACCCGTGTCGGAGGCACCCGCGGTTCCGGTATCGAATGTGCGGCACCTTGCGGACCATCGGAGCCGGTACAGCGAGGCGGTGCAGGCACTCCTCGTGCATTCCGGTGCCGTGTCCGTCACCGTCGAATTCGGCCCGGAGTCGCGCCGGGCTGCTCCGCAGCTGGACCGATCCGCGTGACCCTTCCGATCGGCCCTCGGACGGGCCGATCGCGAATTACGTGCATTTCGGGCCCCGGAGGGCTTTGATGTCGGTATGAACGGCAGGACCGCCCCCGACCCGGTACGCGTGGCGGTGGGCGCCGCCGCGACCGTAGGCGACGGGATTCGTCGCATGCTCCTGTTCGGTGTGGACGCGGCACGTCGTCTGCCGGGTGTGGACCCGGCGCTCGTCGCCCTCGAGTCGCGCGGCGCCGAGACCCTGCGCGCCGGGGACGAGATCGCTGATCGGTTGCTGCGCGCTGTGGTGCGCCGGGTGGTGAGCGCCGCGCTCGACGAGGTCGACATCACCGCCGTCGTGCGGGACCACGTCGACCTCGATGCCGTCGCCGAGGGGATCGACGTCGAGCGGATCGTCGGTCGGGTGGACCTCGACGCGATCGCGGCGCGCGTGGACATCGCACCGATCCTGGACCGCGTGGACATCGACGCGGTGGCGGAACGGGTGGACGTGGACGCGATCATCGATCGGGTGGACCTGGACGCCGTCGCCGCGACGATCGACGTGGGCGCGATCATCGATCGGGTGGACCTGGATGCGGTCGCCACGAAGATCGACGTGGACGCGATCATCGGGCGAGTCGACCTCATCGGCCTGGCGAACGCGGTGATCGAGGGCGTCGACCTGCCGAGCATCATCCGCGAATCGACCGGGTCCATGTCCACCGAGGCGATGCGCGGCGTGCGCAGCCAGGGTATGCACGCCGACGATGCGGTATCCGGGTTCGTCGGCCGGTTGTTCGGGCGCGCCGAGATCCCGGAAGAACCGGCATGAGCAACCGGGAACCATCCCACCGACCCGCCGGAATCGTCACGAGGGGCATCGCCGCAGCCATCGACCTCGGCGTAGTCCTGACCGTGATGGGCGCGATCTATCTCGCCGTGGTGCTCGTGCGGTTGCTGTTCTCGCCGCAGGAGTTCTCCTTCCCCGACGCACACGTTCTGCTGTCCCTCGGTGTGTTCGTCGGTGTCGCGTCGCTGTACCTGACGGTGTGCTGGGCCACCACCGGTCGCACGGTCGGCGCGGTGGTGATGGGCCTGCGGATGGTGAGTCGCAACGGCGAACTCGTCGGATGGATCCGGGCGGGGCTGCGCGCCGGATTCTGCGTGATGTTCGGGTTCGGGCTGCTGTGGGTGGCGGTGGATCGCCGCCGCCGGTCCCTGCAGGACATCCTGCTGCGCACCAGCGTCGTCTACGACTGGAAACCCGACCTGCATCTGGCCGAAGCCGAGAGGTGACGTCGCGTCCGTCACAGGTGTCTGGGCATACTCGAACCCGGCCGGATTCGTAGACGGGTAGGAGTTCGTGGTGTCGCAGGGTCTGAAGTTGGGGTACAAGGCGTCGGCGGAGCAGTTCGGGCCGCGGGAGCTGGTGGAGCTGGCGGTGCTCGCCGAGGAGCGGGGGATGGATTCGGCGACGGTGTC
>NZ_JAALEH010000200.1:0-1616 GCF_011058195.1 Rhodococcus sp. 14C212
CCCCCTCCCAGCGCAGCCGCTCCGCCGACTCGCTCAGCGTGTCGCGCACGAAGTGACGCAACTCCCTGACCTGGCGCCGGCGCGGCGGATCGGAATGGAGATAGGCGGTGACGAACGGGTACAGCTGTTCCACCTCGTACCGGTGTGCCGCCGCGAGCGTGTGACTCACGGCCTGGCAGACGCGTTCGATACCGGCCTCCTCCAGGCAGCCGTCGTCGCCGATCGCCTCCCCCAGCAGCGTGGACGTCTTGACCGCGTGGACCGGCAGCGGCGGAGCCCCCGGCAGCGCCTGCACGATCTGCAGTTGCGCCGAGTTCGAGCCGATGTCGAGGACTCCGAGTCGCACATCTTCGATGTATTCTCCGGTCGCCGCCCGCCCACCACCGCTCCGAGCCCGAGCCGCCGTACCGTGCCCGTGACGAACGGCCACCGGCTCACCGCGGTGACGGCGGAGCGGTTTCCGGTGTCACAGCCGTGTCTTTGCGCGGACCGGGGGTGTCGGGGTCGATGCGAACTGCCGCCGATAGGCCGTGGGGGTGACCGCGAAGGCGGCGCCGAAGTTCTGCCGGAAGGTGACGGGACTTGTGAAGCCACACGCGGACGCGACGGCGTCGATGCTCCAGTCGGTCGTCTCGAGCAGAACGCGCGCCTCCTGCAGGCGACGCTCGAGGATCCAGCGTGCCGGTGTGGTGCCGGTCGCCTGCCGGAAGTGGCGGACGAAGCTGCGCCGGCTCATTTTCGCGTGGCCGGCGAGACGGTCGACCGTGAGCGGTTCGTCGAGTCGAGCCAGCGCCCACTCGAGCACCTCGGCGATCGCGGTGTCGGTGGCGGGCCGGGCCAGGGGACGCTCGATGTACTGCGCCTGTCCGCCTTCCCGGTGCGGAGCCACGACCAGGTACCGGGCCACCCGGGCGGCGATCGCCGAGCCGAGATGCTTGCGCACCAGGTGCAGGCAGGCGTCGATCGCCGAGGCGGTTCCCGCGGAGGTCAGGACGTCGTCGTGGTCGATGTAGAGCACCGACGAGTCCACCTCCGAGCCGGGGCAGCGTTCGGCGAGCAGCGGCATCGCCTCCCAGTGGGTGACCGCCGAGCGACCGTCGAGCAGTCCGGTCTCGGCGACGGCGAACGCGCCCAGGCACAAGCCGGCTATCAACGCACCCCGCGCATGTGCCTGGCGCAGCTGTCTTTTCAGTTCTGTACTGATCGGCGTCGGGGGCATCGGCCACGACGGGACGATGACGATGTCGGCCCAGTCGACCGTTTCCGGCCCGGCGACCTCTCCGATCGGGTACCCCTCGGCAGTACGGACCGACCCCGCCCGGTCACTCCACAGTCGGGTCTGCCAGTCCGGGGCGAGGTCGAGCCGGCTCACCTCGCCGAACACCATCAGCGGTGCCGCGAGGTGGAACATGGTGACGCCGTCGAAGGCGTAGACAGCGATCCGCATCCGACCCTCCCGAATTGGCCCGACTTCATCGAAAGTGTGCATTAAAGATCTTTCGGTAATAGGGCGTGTCGTTGCACGTGATTCGCGCCGTGCTGCTTGATCATTGACGAATGGCAGGGAAGAAGACCGGTTCCGGGGAGGAGTCCGATGCCCGGAAAGTCAAGCAACG
>NZ_JAALEH010000201.1:0-1600 GCF_011058195.1 Rhodococcus sp. 14C212
TCAGGCGTGCTGGGTGAAGCCGCGCTGGCCGGGGCGGCGGTTGGGTGCGAAGCCGATCTTGGCGAGGGTCTCGTCGGCGTCGGTGTAGCGCTCGTCGAGCTTGTAGATCTCGCGGGCCTCCTTGCCGGTGGCGACCTCGCGGCCGAGCTCGCCGGCGATGCGGACGAGTTGTTCGACCTGCGCCACGGAGGTCATCTTCTCGCCCTTGCGGCCCCACAGGGTGTCCTCGGTGCCGCAGCGGGCGTGCAGGCCCATCGCGATGGCCATGGTGTTGACCGGCAGCACGCTGCGCATCAGGGTTTCCAGGGTGAGCACCGCGCCGTCGGGGGTGCGGCGGACGAACTCCATCAGGTTGTACGGGTTGGGGCCGTCGAAGCCGCCGCCGATGCCGACCCAGGTCACCATCAGCGGGCCGGTGTAGACGCCGCGGCGGATGAGCCGTTCGACGGTCTCGAGCTGGGCGATGTTGGCGAGCTGGAAGTGCGGCTGGATGCCGTTGGCCTGCAGCCGGCGCAGGTGCTCCTCGACCCAGCCCGGCCCGGCCGGGACGGTCATCTCGCGGTAGGCGTCGTAGACCTCGGGGCGCTGGAAGGAGGTGCCGGCGATGTCGTCGGCGGTCATCAGCTCGACGATGTTCATCTGGTTGGTGTTGATCGCGATGGTGACCTGGTCGGGCTTGGGGTCGAGTTCGGCGAGCATGTGCCGGGTGTCGTCGGAGAGCCACTTGGCGTCCGCGCCCTCGCCCTCGGGGGCGAACGAGATCGACCCGCCGACCTGCAGGATCATCTCGGGCACCGCCTCGCGCAGCCGGCCGAGCAGTTCGTTGAACTTCGAGAGCCGCTTGGAGCCCTTGCCGTCGAGTTCGCGCACGTGGATGTGCAGCACGGTGGCGCCGGCCTCGTAGCAGTCCACCGCCTTCTGCACGTGCTCGTCCATGGTCAGCGGCAGGTCCTCGGCGAAGTCGTCGATGTCCCACTCCGGGCCGTAGGGGGCGACGGTGATGACCAGCTTCTCCTGGTTCTCCGGGAACAGGGCGTCGTCGTGGAAGTGCATGGTGGTGCTCCGATCAGAGTTGTTGTGTGCTGGGGTGACTGGGAAGGGAGAGGGGTCAGAAGGGGCGGTCGCCGATGATGGCGGCGCGTTCCATCCTGCGGACGGCGGGCCAGTAGTCCTGCACCGCATAGTGCTGGGTGGAGCGGTTGTCCCAGATGGCGACGCTGTTCTTCGTCCACCGCCAGCGCACCTGGTATTCCGGGATGGCGGCCTGGCTGATCAGGTAGCGCAGCAGATCCCCGGCGCCGGGGGCGTAGTCGATCCCGAAGCGGACGTTGTCGGGGGTGTGGTAGTTGACCAGGTGGGTGGCGAAGGAGTTGACGAACAGGATCTTCTCGCCGGTCTCGGGGTGGGTGCGCACCACCGGGTGCTCGGCGTCCGGGAACCGCGCATGCAGCTGGTGGCGCTGTTCCATCGGCAGGGCGGCACCGAAGCTGGCCTCGATGCTGTGCCGGGCCCGCAGCCCGGCGATCCGGTCCTTGACCGACTGCGGCAGCCGCCGGTAGGCCTCGGCCATGTTCACCCAGACGGTGTCGCCGCCGACCGG
>NZ_JAALEH010000202.1:0-1562 GCF_011058195.1 Rhodococcus sp. 14C212
CCGCTGTGGCGGGCCGCGCAGGTGTTCCGGCTCGTCACCGTCGTCTACGCCGTCAGCTCCCAGTTCTCCACCGTCGCTCACTACACGTCGCCGCGGCTCAGCTGGTTCTTCGTCGCCCTGCTGGCGGCGTGGTCCGGCGTGTCGGCGGTGCTGCTGGCGCAGGGGGTCGGGCAGCGCGCCGTGGTGGTCGGGATCGATCAGGTCGTCGCGGTCGCGCTCATGGGCGCGACGCGGCTCGTCGCCGGCCACGACTGGTACAGCACCCACCAGACGCTGCCCACCACCCTGTGGGTCGCCAACGCCGTGTTGTCGGCCGCGATCCTCGGCGGTCCCGCCGCGGGGGTCGCGTCGGCGTTGGCGATGGCGACGGTCAGTGCCGTCGTCCGCGACCAGGTCAACCTCGACCTGTGGCGCGACGCGACCGCCCCCGTGCTCGTCGCGGTCGGCGTCGCGATGGGATTCGCCACCACCACCGCCCGGCGCGCCCACCGGCAGCTCGAACAGGCCGTGCGCGTGGCGGCCGCCACCGAGGAACGCGACCGGCTCGCCCGGGAGGTGCACGACGGGGTGCTGCAGGTGCTGGCCCTGGTGCGGCGCCGCGGCACCGCACTCGGCGGCGAGGCCGCCGAACTCGCCCGCCTCGCCGGGGAACAGGAGGCGGCACTGCGGATGCTCGTCTCCGAGCAGGGCACCCAGCTCGACCGCGGCGAGGAGCTCGTGGACCTGCGGGCGCTGCTGCGGGCGCAGGCCGGTGCCGGCGTCACCGTCTCCGCGCCCGCCGATCCGGTCCTGCTCGACCGCGTCCGCGCCGCGGAACTGGCGGCGATCGCCGCGACGGCCCTGACCAACACGACGCTGCACGCGGGCGCCGGCGCGAAAGCGTACGTGCTGGTCGAGGATCTCGGCGACGAGGTGATCCTCAGCATTCGCGACGACGGGGTGGGCATTGCGGACGGCCGTCTCGCCGAGGCCCGCGCCGAGGGCCGGATGGGCGTGTCGAAGTCGATCGTCGGGCGCGCGCGGTGGCTCGGTGGCGCCGCCGTGCTCGACAGCTCGCCCGGCCAGGGCACCGAATGGGAGATCCGGGTGCCGAGGAGAGGAGCACGAGGTGCGTGAGGGCAGCAACGCGGCGAACGGTGCCGGGCCGATCACGATGATGGTCGTCGACGACCATCCGATGTGGCGCGACGGCGTCTCGCGGGACCTCGAGGCGGCCGGCTTCCGCGTCGTCGCCACCGCCGACGGGGTCGGTGCGGCCGCGCGCCGGGCCGCGGCGGTGCAGCCGACCGTCGTGCTGATGGACATGTCGCTGCCCGACGGCACCGGCACCGAGGCCACCGCCGCCGTGCTCCGGGTCTCCCCGGCCAGCCGCGTGCTGGTGCTGTCCGCCTCCTCCGAACGCGACGACGTCCTCGGTGCCGTGAAGGCCGGCGCGTCCGGATACCTGGTCAAGAGCGCGTCGGCCGCGGAGCTGGTCGAGGCCGTGCGGGCGACCGCCGCCGGGCAGGCGGTGTTCACGCCCGGACTGGCCGGTCTGGTCCTCGGGGAGTACCGCCGCATGT
>NZ_JAALEH010000203.1:0-1528 GCF_011058195.1 Rhodococcus sp. 14C212
CGGTAGTTTGTTAGTTCGGGAGGTAGAGGTGCAGGCCGTGGCCCGCCGCGACCGAGTTCATCAGGGCCTGCAACTGCGGCGGCGGGGGCGCCGTCGACCATGCCGGCCACCAACGTCGCAACGCGACCCAGGGACAGAGCCAGGAGCGGATCGCGCGCAGCGCCCGCGGCCACGACGGAGCCGACGCGGCGGTGTGTGGCCCCCCTCTCTCCGCGGTCGGATCGGGCCTGTGGTGCGGTTGGGTTCTGCCGTGGTGCCGTATCATCCTGCCATGGTGGATGATCGGCGAACCAGGCAGCCCAGCAGAAACTGAACGCGCAGTTCACCAGCACCTGGTGGCGGTGGATGGCCACATCGGAGCGGACCTGGAAGTCGGCCCAGCCCAACTCGTCCTTGATCTGCTTGTAGCTCTGCTCGATCCAGTGCCGGATACCGTAGATCCGCACGATCTCGGCCAGATCCGCGGCCGGATGCGGACCGTCGGCCTCGCGCGGGCCGCCGGGACGGGGAAGGTTGGTGACCAGATGCCAGGTTGCCTTGTCCGGCAAAGACGTCGGGTCGGCGGTGGCCACCACCAGACGGTGGGTGCCGTCCGGGCCCCACCAACCCAAGGTAGCGTCGGCGGCCCACCAGGTCTCGGTGTGTCCGTCCCGGAAGGTCCGTACCACCGGCTGCCAGTCACCGGGATGCTCCGGGCCACCCCAGGCCAGCGCACCGGCCGCATCCACCGGGGTATACGCGCCGGGGCCGTAGGCCCAGGTGCCGCGATGCGGCCGCAGTGCCATCACGAACGGCAGACCGGCCTCGGCGAGCTCACCGCGGAATCCGTCCTGGTCCCCGTACGCGCTGTCCGCGGCCACCGCGCGGAACACGAATCCCGCCTCCCGGGCCGCGGCCGCCAGGTCCGCGCCGATCGTCAGCTTCGTCCGAAAGTCTGGATCGCTCTTGCCCTTCGCGAAGTGCTTCGCCGGGGTGTACGCCGTCGCGTGCACCGGATAGTACAGCCGTTCGTCGGCCCACACCGTGGTGACGGTGACCACGCCGTTGTCGGTCTTGCCGTACCGGCCGAGCCACTGTCGGCCCACGTGTGCGGTCTTCGTCCCGTCCTTGCGGTCCCCGCTGTCGTCGATCACCAGGACCCCGCCGCCGTGCGGTGCGGTCGCCGGGTCGGCGCGCAGCAATTCCAGCCGTCGAGTATTGATTCGGTCGGCGTCCCACCGGGATTCGGAGAGGAAGAACTGCAGTCGCTGTACCGCCGGGTGCTGCGCGCCGGTGACCGGTTCGGCCCCGGCCAGCGCGGTCAGCGTCTTGTTCCGGTCCCGCGGCGCGAGCAGCCCGGTCAGATACTGCCGGAATCCCCGTCGCTGCGCGACGCGGGTGAACAGGTCATCGAACCGGGCCGCGTATTCCTCCAGCGGGCCGGGCGCCGCCGGGCAGGGCCGATGTCGGGTCATCACACACCCCCAGGAACCGCACGAGCACTACTTCCGGCTTACCTCGGACCCGTCGGAAAGTCAACAAACTACCG
>NZ_JAALEH010000204.1:0-1452 GCF_011058195.1 Rhodococcus sp. 14C212
TTTGGGGACGGAGTCCAGATGACAGTGCAGGATGTGGTCCCGGCTCGGGGTGGGGTGCGCTCGACGTCGGCGTTGGCGGAGTTCGTCGCGGCTACCTCGTACGAGGATCTGCCGGAGGCGGTGGTCGAGGCGGTGAAGAAGCTTGTCCTCGACGAGATCGTGGTGGTGGCGGCGGCGATGAACACTCCGATGGCGGAGGCGTTGCTCAAGCTCAAGGCCGATCCGGGGGGTGCGGGCGAGGCCACGGTCCTTGTCGACGGCCGGAGGATTCCTGCGGCGAACGCTGTGTACATCCACGGTCAGCTCGCGAATCTCCTCGATGCCGACGAGACCATGCACAACCGTATGCACACGGTGTCGGCCAGTGTCCTTTCCGGTCTTGCGATTGCGCAGCGTGACGGATCGTCGGGTAAGGATCTCATCACGGCCATCGCCACCGGTTACGACATCACCTCGCGGATCGGTGCGTCCCTCAAGCAGTACGTGTCGGACGGTGCCGGGGGGACCCGGTTCGCGCCGAAGCACGGTTTCAGTTGGATGAGCGTGGGCGCGGCAGGGACGGTGGGGCGTCTGCTCGGCTTGGACGCGTCGCAGATCGCGCGCGCGTTCGGGCAGGCCTTCACGACGACCCCGGTGTATTTCGACATTCAGAAGCACCTGCGTTCGCTCGGCCGGGAGGGCGTGCCGGCCAGTTGGCACAAGTACCAGATGTCGGGGGCGTACGCGGCGGCGGGGCTCGACGCGGCGCAGTTGGTCTCCTACGGGTGGGTTGCGCAGGACGACGTGTTCGACGAGGGCGGCACGTTCTGGCAGTCGTTCGCGTCCCCGGGCGTGGACTGGGAGGCCCTCTACGGCGGGCTCGGCACTCGCTGGTACATCACCGAGACGTCGTTCAAGTGGTATCCGTTCTGCCGGTTCGGTCATCAGGGGCTGGACATCTTCTCGGGGATCGTCGAGGAGAATGCGCTTGCTGCCGACGATATCGCCGAGGTGGTGCAGCGGATCATCCCCGATCAGCTCGCCCGAACGTTGGCGACGACGACGTACGCCGACGAAGGCTTGAAGCTGATGGCGAGTATGCCGACAGCGCTTTCCCTCATCGCCCACCGTGTGCCGCCGGGCCCCCGGTGGTTCGACGACGCGGTGCTCAACCGGCCGGAGGTGCGCCGCTTCGCCGAGCGCGTCACGGCCGAGGTCGTCGACGAATGGGGACCGTCGGTCGCCGAGCAGCTCGAGACCGAGGGGTTCTTCGCCAAGGTCCCCACCGAGATCATCGTCCGCACGCGTTCGGGTGCGGAGTTCAGCGGTCGTGCCGAGTACGCGCACGGGGACCCGTGGACGAGTGAGCACGCGTTCGACTACGAACGCATCGCCGACAAGGCACGGCTCTACCTCGACGGCATCCTTCCGGCGCAGCAGATCGAGGATCTGATCGGCGCGTGCCGCGAACTC
>NZ_JAALEH010000205.1:0-1414 GCF_011058195.1 Rhodococcus sp. 14C212
AGGTGTACCCACCGAGCCCCGAGTTCGTCGCCACCGCCAACGCCGGTCCCGAGTTGCAGGCCGCCGCAGACGCCGACCGGCTCGGGTTCTGGGCGACGCAGGCGCAGCGGCTGGACTGGGCCACCGAGTGGTCCGAGGTGCTGGACTGGTCCGACGCACCGGTGGCGAAGTGGTTCGTCGGCGGCTCGCTCAACGTCGCGTACAACTGCGTCGACCGGCACGTGCTGGCCGGCAACGGCGACCGCGTCGCCATCCACTTCGAGGGCGAGCCCGGCGATTCGCGCGCGCTGACCTACAACGACCTGCTCGCCGAGGTGTGCAAGGCGGCGAACACCTTCACCGACCTGGGCCTGGTGGCCGGCGACCGGGTGGCGATCTACATGCCGATGATCCCCGAGGCGATCGTGGCGATGCTGGCCTGCGCCCGCCTCGGCCTGACCCACTCGGTGGTCTTCGCCGGGTTCTCCTCGCACGCGCTGCGCTCGCGCATCGACGACGCGCAGGCGAAGCTGGTCGTCACCGTCGACGGGCAGTGGCGCCACGGTCAGGCCGCCCCGCTCAAGCCGGCCGCCGACGAGGCCCTCGCCGGCGGCGCCGGCAATCCTGCCGAGGGCGATGCTTCGTCGGTGCAGCACGTGCTGGTGGTCAAGCGCACCGGCATCGACGTCGACTGGACCGAGGGCCGCGATCTGTGGTGGCACGAGACGGTGGACAAGGCCGCCGACACGCACGAGGCCCAGCCGTTCGACGCCGAGCACCCGCTGTTCATCCTCTACACCTCGGGCACCACCGGTAAGCCCAAGGGCATCGTCCACACCTCCGGTGGCTACCTGACGCAGGCCTCGTACACCCACCACTACGTGTTCGACCACAAGCCGGGCCGCGACGTGTACTGGTGCACCGCCGACATCGGCTGGGTCACCGGGCACAGCTACATCGTGTACGGGCCGTTGAGCAACGGCGCGACCCAGGTCGTCTACGAGGGCACCCCGAACTCGCCGAACGAGCACCGGCACTTCGAGATCATCGAAAAGTACGGGGTGAGCATCTACTACACCGCCCCGACCCTGATCCGCACCTTCATGAAGTGGGGCCGGGACATCCCCGATGCGCACGACCTGTCCTCGATCCGGCTGCTCGGTTCGGTCGGCGAGCCGATCAACCCCGAGGCGTGGCGCTGGTTCCGTGAGGTCATCGGCGCCGGCCAGGCCCCCATCGTCGACACCTGGTGGCAGACCGAGACCGGCGCGATCATGATCTCGCCGCTGCCGGGCATCACCGCCACCAAGCCGGGCTCGGCGATGGCGCCGCTGCCCGGCATCTCCGCCAAGATCGTCGACGACAACGCCAAGCCGCTGGGGACCGGCGGCAACGGCTACCTGGTGCTCGATCAGCCGTGGCCGTCGATGCTGCG
>NZ_JAALEH010000206.1:0-1360 GCF_011058195.1 Rhodococcus sp. 14C212
GGCCGAATGTCACTGTGAGTATGAAGTGGTCCGGTTGATACTGGACAGGTCTGGTGCGGTGGGGGTCTGACCCTGAATGTCACTGACGTCGCGAGACTGTCCTGGCGATGATGTGTCGACCCCCGCCCGCACCGGGACGCCCGAAACACACGCGACCGGTCCGGGCGGAGTGACCTGATAGGAGCCTGACACCAACAGTCCCGTCACAGTGCTGTCCGCCGTCCCGGCCGGGTGCGTGGCCAACCGTGGGAAGGGATGACCTGTGTCCAGCATGACCGAAACCCCCGCCGCTGTCAGCCTTACCGTCTACGCCGGCATCGACACCCACAAACACACCCATCATGTCGCCCTGGTGGACGCTCTCGGCCGCCGTGTGACCGACCGGGAGTTCCCCACCACCGGCACCGGCCACCGGCAGTTGCTCGCCTGGATGGCCGGGGTCGGCGCCGTCGCCCGCATCGGGGTCGAGGGCACCGGCAGCTACGGCGCGAGTGTGACCACCGCACTGCGCGCGGCCGGTCTCGACGTCGTCGAGGTCGACCGCCCGGACCGGCACGCCCGCCGCACCCACGGCAAGTCCGATCCCCTCGATGCCTATGCCGCCGCGACCGCGGCACTGACCGGACGCGCCACCACCGTCCCGAAAACCCACGACGGGGACGTGGAGGCAATCCGATTCCTGCGCAACGCCCGTCGCTCGGCGGTCAAGGCACGCGCCGAGGCGATCGCCCAGCTCAAGGCCATGCTCGTCACCGCACCCGAGCCGGTGCGCGGCGGGCTGCGGGAGCTGTCGGACACGGCGTTGATCAGCACCTGCGCCGGGTTGCGGCCGGGACCGGTCGTACCCGGCGATCCGACCGCGGCGGTCAAGACCGCGCTGCGGTCACTGGCCCGGCGGATCCTCGACCTGACCGAGGAGGAACGCACCCTGCACACCCATCTCGAGACCCTGGTGGCGCACACCGCCCCCGAACTGCTCGACCGGATGGGTATCGGAGTCGAGACCGCCGCCCAGCTGCTGATCACCGTCGGCGACAACCGGCACCGGATCCGCAACGAGGCGGCTTTCGCGCACCTGTGCGGTGTCGCCCCGATCCCGGCGTCCTCGGGCCGCACCCACCGGCATCGGCTGCACCGCGGCGGCGACCGGCAGGCCAACCGGGCGCTGTACATCATCGTCATCACCCGGCTGGCCCACGACCGACGCACCCGCGACTACATGGCCCGCCGCACCGCGGAAGGCAAAAGCACCCGCGAGATCATCCGCTGCCTCAAACGTGCCGTAGCCCGCGAAGTCTTCCGCCTGCTCACCACCACCGGAACCCCAAACCCCCTTGACGGAACATAGGAGCATCATCGC
>NZ_JAALEH010000207.1:0-1322 GCF_011058195.1 Rhodococcus sp. 14C212
GGGGCTTCCCCCCGAGATGTGGACACACGTTCCTATGCGGCGGTGGCCAGCGTAGCCGATCGCTGCTCGTACTCGATCGGGCAGATCTGACCGAGAGTGGAGTGCCTCCTTCGGGTGTTGTAACGAGTGATCCAACGGAACACCGCAGCGCGCGCCTCACCCGCGCTGTTCCAGCGCTTCTTGCCCTGCAGTGTCTCCCGCTTCAACGTCGCGTTGAACGACTCCGCAGCAGCGTTGTCCGCGCTCGTTCCGACCGCACCCCGCGATCGGGTGACACCCAACTCACGGCACACATCGGCGAACTCCGCCGAGACGTACTGAGCCCCATTGTCGGAGTGGAAGACCGCCCCGTCGAGTCCGGCGGCACCGCGCACGGCAGCGGCGGCACGCAGCGCATCGGTGACCAGTCCGGTGCGCATGTGGTCGGCGATCGACCACCCCGCCAGCCGTTTCGAATGAAGGTCCAATACCGTTGCCAAATAAAGGAATTCACCACCGCCAACCGGCAAATAGGTGATGTCGCCGACGTACCTGATGTTCGGCGCGCTCGCGGTGAAGTCCCGCCGTATCAGGTCCGGCACCTCGGTCGCGGACGGGTCGGGGACGGTGGTGCGCACCACATTGCGAAGGTGCACCCCGACGATCCCGTGCTCGCGCATCACCCGTTCGACCCGCTTGTGGTTGACGGCCACCCCGTCCGCGTGGAGCTCGGCGGTCACCCGTGGGGACCCGTAGGTACCGTCGGAGTCGGCGTGGATCCCACGGATCCACGCGGCCAGCTCCTGGTCGGCCCGGGCGCGTTCGGCTCGGGCCGCAGCCGCGGCACGCCACCGGTAGAAACCGGACCGCGACACCTCGAGGATCTGGCACAGCCACTTCACCGGAACGGTGTCGCGGTGGTCGTCGACGAACTGGAAGCGGCTCACCAGTTCGTCTCGCCCGCGAAATACTTCGCCGCCCTCCGCAGGATCTCCCGCTCGGTCTCGAGCTTGCGGATCTGGGCTTTGAGCTGCCTGTTTTCTTCCTCCAACACGGACTCGGACGATATCCCGCCCGCCGGTCCCGGCTTCCGGGGCCGGTCCGCTGCGGACGGAGTGCCGGTGCGTTTGCGTTCCGCGCGGACCCAGTTGCGCAGGGTCTCACGGCTGACGCCCAGGTCCTTGCCGATGCCCTCGAAAGTGTGGCTCGGATCGGACAGGTACAGCGCGACGGCATCGGCCTTGAACTCCGCCGAGTACGCCTTCATCACCATCAGTGACATCTCTTCCTCTGGATCCTCACGACCCAGTGTTCAGGATGTCCACACTCGAGGGGGAACCCCC
>NZ_JAALEH010000208.1:0-1296 GCF_011058195.1 Rhodococcus sp. 14C212
GTGCGTGACGGGGTGGGGCTCGACGGTGCGGCGGTCCGGGCGATCGCCGAGGGCCTGGCGGACTCGGCCGCCGACATCGACTGTCATGCGCGTGCGTGCCGCGCCGTCGGCTTCGGCCCGGACGCGGCCGGCGACCGCTACCGGTCCGAGGCCGACATCGTGAGGGCGCGCTACGACGGGCTGCACCGGGCGGTCGCGGAGTGGTCGGCGGCGACGGCCGCCCGTGCGGAGGCGCTGCGGCGCGCGGCCGGGGGGTACGCGTGGCTGGAGCGGGAGTCCGAGTCGGTCCTTCGGGCCGTCGACCTGCCGCCGACGGGGTGCCGGTGACCGGAGGAGGCCGGTGACCGGGGGTGGGCAGCGGCTCGACCTGGTGCTCGACGGGGGCCGCGTCGGGTTGCGCTTCTTCGCCGAGCATCTTCCCCGCGCCGAGCGGTACGCTCCCGGTCTGCCGTCCTGTTCGCGGTTGCAGGAACGCTACGACGAACAGCGCGGCACGGACCTGGCCGTCCTGCTCGCGGACGCCGACGTGTTCGCCCGGCTCGAGGGCGCGCTGGGTGCCGAGGTCGCGCGGCAGCGCTCCTACGTCGACGCCTTGGCGGCGGCCTGGACCGGAGGCGGGGCGGGGGGTGCGGCCGACGCGCTCGACCGCCATGTGGTGGTGGGCGAGGACCTGCAGGCGCGGCTCGGCGCCGCACGTCGCGCGCTGACCGACGCGGCGGCCGCGGTGCTCGCGATCGTCGAGGAGAAGTCCCGGGCGGCCACCGAGTTCGCCGACACGACCGTCGGCGGGCGCACCGTGGAGGAGATCGACGCGATTCTGGCCGGCGCCGCGGGCGGCGGTGGCCCGACGGCAGCCCAGCTCGCCGCCTGGGATCCGGCGTTGGGCCCGGCCCCCGAGCGCGCGGCCGTCACGCAGTGGTGCGGGCGGTGGCGCGACGAGGTGTTCCGGCCCGGGGTGGAGGCGGCCGTCGAGTCCTTCCTCGACCTGTGCGACGACACCGACCGAGCGGTGCGGGCGGTGCTCGTCGAACTCGCCGCGGCGCTGGCGCCGCCGGATCCGGGCCTGCGGAGCGCGGATCCGATGACCGACGCGTGGTCGCCGCGTGGGGCGGCGACGGACCTGGTGGCGGCGGGACTACGGCTGGCGACCGCCGTGGGCGAACTCACAGGCGCGGTCCTCGGTCTGGCCACGACCGTGGTGGAAGAGGTTTCCGAGGACGTCGAGCCGGCCGGCCCGCCGCCGGATCGGACGCACCCGCCGTCGCCGGATCCGGTGCAGCCCCCGTCGCGCACACC
>NZ_JAALEH010000209.1:0-1290 GCF_011058195.1 Rhodococcus sp. 14C212
CTCGCCTGACTGTGAGGATGGATTCACCACCAACCGCGTGAATGCCGGCACGTTCGGCAGCTGCCGGTGGTGGGCTGAAGTCGATGGACTGCGTGCGTGACTCTTCGCCTGACTGGCTTCGTGCCTTTCCCGGGACTTGTCCGCTCGTGGTCCGTCGGCCCCGGCCCGGTGGAGCGACTGGCCTGATCAGGAGCTTGACCGGTGGTGTTCACAGCACCGCCGTGTCCCGTCACAGTCCTGCCGAGACTCCCATCCGGACCGGACCCTTCGTCCCAACCGGAGCCAGTGGAGGAACGCATGACCATTCTGACTGACATCGTCGACGTCGTCATCGGAGTCGACACCCACGTCGACACCCATACCGCCGCGGCGGTCGCCGCCGGCACCGGCGCTGTTCTCGGCCAGATCACCGTGACGACCACTGTCGATGGCTACCAGGATCTGGTGGACTTCGCCGACGAGCACAGCGCATTGCGAGTGTGGGCGATCGAGGGCACCGGCGGACACGGTGCCGGCTTGGCCCGACTGCTCGAACGCCGTGAGGAACTCGTCGTCGAACTCGACCGGCCCGAGCGCGCCCAGCGTCGCCACGGCGCCAAGTCCGACCCTCTCGACGCGGTGCGTGCGGCACGGGAAGCATTGTCCCGCAAGGATGTCGGCACGCCACGATCAGGTGGTGACCGTCAAGCACTATCGGTACTGCTGGTTGCGCGCCGGTCCGCCGTCGACGCCTCGACGGTCGCCCAACGCCAGCTGTTCAGCCTCGTCATCGCCGCCCCCGAGGTACTGCGCGACACGCTTCGCGGACACAAACTACCCGAGATGATCCGTCGGGCCGCCACCGTGCGCCTACGCAAGGACTGGGACACCGAAACCACCACCACGGCGACCGTGTTGAAGACACTCGCCCGTCGTGCCCGCACCCTGCAGGCCGAAGCGGACGACCTCGAAAAGCAGCTCCTGGTCATCGTGCGGCGGTGGCGGCCGGACCTGCTCGCCCAACTCGGCGTCGGGCCGATCGTGGCCGCCACCATTCTGTGCGCATGGTCGCACCCCGGCCGTATCCGGTCCGAAGCGGCGTTCGCGATGCTCGCCGGCGTCGCGCCGATTCCGGCGAACAGTGGTCAGGTCACCACCCGTTATCGGCTGAACCGGCACGGCGACCGGCAGCTCAACCGGGCCCTGCACACCGTCGTGCTGTCCCGGCAACGATACGACGACGCGACCAAGGCATACACCGCCCGACGAACCGCCGAAGGAAAGACGTCCCGCGAGACCAAACGCTGCCTC